>CAZTIE010000163.1:0-3038 GCA_964613645.1 uncultured Verrucomicrobiales bacterium | reverse complement strand
TATTAGATGTGTTTGTTAGCGGGCAAACGCTTCCGTTTAGAATTGATTTTTTTGGTGACGAGATAGAATCCATTAAAGTTTTTGAAATTGATACGCAAACCACACTTAAGGATCAAGAAAATATTGTAACTTTTCATTTAAAACCATCTGTTGAGGTTTTGCAGGATGTAAAGGCTAATAAAATATTTTGTTCGCGGTATGAAAAGCTTGAAGGACCGCAAAATCCCCAAGATGATGAGTTATATCTAGCCATGAATGATAATAGATCATTTCAAGGAATAGAACACTGGCAACCGCTTTTTTTTGAAGAACCTTTTGTTGGTATTGAAAGCTATTTAGAAAACCCTGAATCTTTAATTTATACAGATCATCGTGTTCAAGAATCGCTAAAAGATCAGCATTCCCTGATTTTTGATTACTACCGTGCACGGTTAAATCCTGTTGCGGGTCACTATGCGCACAAACCGCTTCCACCAGAATTATTTTACAAATCAACTTTTTCTGATTGTATAACTATATCTTCGTTGGTTGATCCAGTATCACGTGATTTAGGTGGTCGGCTGTTAACAGACTTTCCACGTCGTCATGATAATCCTGATTTTTTTGAAGATGTTGTTTCCTATATAGCATCACACTCACAAAATAAGCGTGTTCTTTTATTGTGTGCCAGTGAAGGTTTGCAGAGTAGAACTGTCGACTTATTGCAGCAGCATGGTTTAAAGAAACAGCTTGATTATTTGTTAATGCCATTGGAACGTGGTTTTGTAACGCATGACCAATTAGTGATTACAGATCAAGAAATTTTAGGGTCTAGGCGCTTTATTAGTAAAGAGCGAAAAAAACGAAGTAAACGCTTTTTTACAGAACTTTCAGAGTTAGAAGTACATGATCTTGTTGTTCATCGTGATCATGGTATTGCCAGATATATGGGGCTTAAAACCATGGAAGTGCAGGACATGTCACATGACTGCTTGGTTTTAGAATATGATGGTGGAAACAAGTTGTTCTTACCTGTTGAAAATATGGAGCTGATAACCCGCTATGGTGGTGATGCTAGTTTCACACAATTAGATGTTATGGGTGATAAAAAGTGGGCCAATAAAAAGGGTAGGGTCAAACAACGTGTTCGACTTATTGCAGACTATTTATTAAAACTTGCAGCAGAGCGTGCACAAAAAGTTGGTGACGTGTTTTCTAGTGTAAAAACACAATATAAAGAATTTTGTCACCGTTTTCCTTATGATGAAACTGATGATCAGTTGTCAGCTATTGAAGATGTTTCAGCAGACCTATCCTCCGGTAAGCCAATGGACAGACTTATTTGTGGCGATGTGGGGTTTGGTAAGACAGAAGTCGCTTTGCGTGCGGCTTTTTTGGCTGTTAGTCACGGTAAACAAGTGGCAATTTTAACGCCCACAACATTGTTATGCCGCCAGCATACAAAAAGCTTTATCGAACGTTTTGATGGTACCCCTTATAAGATTGCGCAATTGTCACGTTTTGTGCCACATGCAAAAGCACAAAAAATAAAGCAAGATGTGAAGGATGGAAAAATTGATATATTAATAGCAACCCATGCCATTATTAGGGGTGATGTTGAATTTAAGAAATTGGGCCTGTTTATTATTGATGAAGAACAACATTTTGGTGTGAAGCAAAAAGAAAAACTTCGCATAAAATATCCTGAAGTGCATTCGCTAACGTTAACCGCAACCCCCATTCCACGGACGTTGCAATTATCTTTATCGGGTGTACGTGAATTGTCGCTCATCATGACGCCACCCCAAGATCGATTAGCGGTAAGAACTTTTATTACACCAGAAGACTCTATTTTAATTAAAGAAGCCATTTTGAAAGAATGTAATAGGGGTGGGCAAGTTTTTTATGTTTGCCCGCATGTTGCCGATCAAGAAAAAATAGCGACACGTTTGAAAATTATGTTGCCTGATTTGCGTTTTGCAACGGTAAACGGTCAAATGAGTGGGCCGATGATGGAAAAAATCTTAAATGATTTTGCAGACAGGCACTATGATTTATTGCTTGCGACCAATATTTTAGAGTCTGGTATTGATATGCCCTCTGTTAATACAATTATTTTGCATCATTCACATTTATTTGGCTTATCGCAGTTGTATCAATTGCGTGGACGCGTTGGGCGTGCCAAAGTACAGTCTTATGCATACTTTACCGTTTCTCCAAATAAAAAGATGACTGATAATGCGACAAAGCGCTTAGAAATTCTGCAAAGTTTAGATAAATTAGGATCGGGTTTTAATTTAGCAAGTCATGATATGGATATTCGTGGTGGTGGAAATATTTTAGGTGAAGAACAATCAGGTCATATAAAAGAGGTTGGTGCCGAGATGTACCAGCGTCTGCTTCAAGAAGCTATACTTTTAGCAAAAGCCGAAAAATCTGGCGAAGAAATAAAAGAAGATTGGTCACCACAAATCAATCTGGGTGTAGCGATCTTGATACCTGAAAATTATGTGGATGATTTAACATTAAGACTTGGTTTGTATAAACGCCTATCAACATTTACCTCTGTTGAAGAAATTGATAATTTCGCAGCAGAGCTTGTTGATCGTTTTGGAAAAATACCGCTTGAAGTGAATAATTTATTACAGGTTTATGAGCTTAAACTTATTTGTAAAAATGCGATGATTAGTACATTAGATGTTGGTCCAAAAGGATTTTTAATTGGATTTCATGAAAATAAATTTCCAAATTTTGAGGGCCTTATCACTTTTCTTCAAGGCAGGGAAATGGCAAAACGCTCTAAAATTCGCTCTGATCATAAAATATTTATAAATTTTGAATCTGGTGACTTGCAAAATAGGTTTTTGATTTGTCGGAAAATTTGTAAGAAATTTCTGAGCCTAGTTCCTGCATAATTTTTGTGTGAGGGTTCTCTATGTTATAGACGGTGTCCATATTATAGGTTGAATAGAATCAATGTGGATTAAGTGCTTATAGACTCCCAGTCTGATGGGCCTCCGTAAATCCCCACAAAATCCGTGCCTCCGCCTCCTCCACCA
>CAZTIE010000162.1:1831-3081 GCA_964613645.1 uncultured Verrucomicrobiales bacterium | reverse complement strand
TTAACAAAATAGTTAGAAATTCTCAACTTTCAAGACCCTGCCGAACAAAGCCCTATATAACCCAATATACAGCCAAATATAACTGAAAAGGGGAACAAATTTACAGGCAGAAAAAACAATGTTAAAAGTAAACTGCAATTCCAAAAAATTGATGTTTGCACTGTAAGTGGCGACAAAATCATTGTATAAAAAGCAAAACCTGGAAGCGCTATAGAAACGACTATGTACAAAAAATATCTAAATTTCCTCTTGTCAAAAAAATCCTTAACAAAAGAAGTACTTAACATTAAGGAAACAGAAAAAAATAAATAATATACATCAATTGCCATCTTCTTTTGCCAAGGGAAAAAAGACATCAACAACATAACACCTAGAGCTAAAAATGCCCATTCAAAGTTTAAATTCTCAAATTGAATTTTATCTATACTTGAGTGTTTATATTTTTCTTTATTCATTTACCTTGAAAAATAACAACATTTGACTTATTTATATTATATAACTTGTAAAAGGTCAAATATTTTATGTTTGATTACATTGTCGTTATTATTTATTTACTTTCCATGCTATTCGCTGGTATTTACGCAGGAAAGAACATTACAAGCCTTAAAGAATTTGCTATAAACAAAAAGAATTACTCTGACAAAGTCATGGTCGCAACCCTTTTTGCAACTGTCATCGGTGCTGGATCGACGCTTGGAATTGTAACAAATGTATATCAGTACGGAATTGTCTTTATGCTCGCCTTTTATGGTGCTGCTATTAACAAACTTCTTGTAGCTAAATTTATTGCCCCAAAATTTGATCTTTTTAAGGAGGCTACATCTATTGGCGATATTTTTGAAAAACACTACGGCCGTTTTGGAAGGTTTTTATCTGGATCTATTATTGTAACGGTTTCAGTTGCTTTTGCTGGACAACAAATTACGGCCATTGGTTTTATTTTCGAACAATTTTTAAACATTCCCTTTTTGTGGGGTGTCATCATTGCTTACGGTGTTGTTATTTTATACGCCGCTTCCGGTGGCATTAAAGCAGTTGTTTTAACAGATGTTATTCAATTTATTATTATTATAACTTTTGTTCCCATTATGTTTCTTGGTTCGCTACATTACTTTGATAGTTTTTCTACTTTTGTTCATCAAATTCCTTTGAATAAAATTAACCCACTTTCAAATCCGGACGTTTTGCCCAGAGCAATAACCATGTTTGCCATTATGACCTTTAGTGCCCTTGACCCAATTTTCATACAC
>CAZTIE010000162.1:0-1731 GCA_964613645.1 uncultured Verrucomicrobiales bacterium | reverse complement strand
AATAACCATGTTTGCCATTATGACCTTTAGTGCCCTTGACCCAATTTTCATACACAGACTCATTATGTCGAAAGATGGAAAACAAGCTGCATATATTACAAAAATTACAGGGTACCTATCTTTCCCTCTCTTTACTCTTATGGGCTGTATTGGCCTTGTCGCCTATATGATTAATGATAGCCTTCAACCAAATTGCGCCCTGCCCCACATGATAAGCATGACCCTTCCCCCAGTTTTAAAAGGTCTTGCCATCTCTGCCCTTCTTGCGATTTTAATGTCAACAATTGACTCTGGCGTTCATGTACTAGGACTATCAATCGTACAAGATCTTATCCTGCCTCTTTCAAAAAAACAACGTTCTCATAAAGCACAAATCAAGATAATTCGCTTTACGACTCTTGCTTTTGGTCTCTTGTCAGTTATTGTGGCACTTTACTTTAAAAACATTTTTGATATTATGATTTTTGCCTTTAGTTTTTGGGGGCCAACAATTCTTGTACCTTTTGTCTTTTTACTGTATAAAAGAGTATTTACAAAAAAACGACTATTACAAGGAATAGGCCTTGGTGCCATCACAGTTATTCTATGGAATATTTTATTAAAAGACCTTACAGGTTTTGACGGCTTTATCCCTGGTATGATCATGAACTCCTTCTTTTTCTACGTTTCCATAAAAAAACATACAGTTCCATTTAAAGCTTAGTGTGCCATAAAATATCAGTTACGTTGCCATGATAACCGAGTAACCCAACACCTAAATACGCAGGCTTAAAAGAACACGGGTTAAGAGGAGGAACTAAATCTAGGTTAAAAGCAGAAGGCATATTATAAATAACAGTAAAATGTGGATCAAAGTTATGGGGCAAGCTCCAGCAAATACCGTATTGCTCAACATCTGATTTTTTAGCATCTGATAAAAGACAGTAGTTTTCTTCTAAGTGGCCAATGCGTGCATCAGATCTTAAGGGAGATATTGTGTCGACAATCTGCTTATGAACCCTTTTAAGAAATGGGTCATGAAAGAGTGCATCAACATTCCAAAACAAATTAGAACCAACAACAGATAACACTGGTTTTAAGGCCACCCTGGGAACACGACAAAGATCAGGAACGGTTTGACCTAAACATTCATAAATTTTTGGTATATTCTCTCCTTTAACAGAAAGCTGAAAAAGGGTGACATGAGGATGATTCCTCTCTTGCCCAATATCGATACCGTTATCTTGATGATTACTGCAAATACGTTTTGTAAGATCTTGTATATAACAAGATAAAGCATCATCAGGAAGTAAAAAAACACCAATCTCATAATATTTATCATGCTCTATCTGAATTTTTTCCATTTTTATTGTATCTAACCTCATTCTAACTACACAGAAAAGACATTACCAAAATGTTGCAGTATATAATCCTCAATAAACTTATTGTCTGCTTTCATCTTGATTTCTCCAGAAACCTCTACAAATTTAACTTTTGTAAACCAAGCATTATAAGTATTGGCCCCTAGTTTTTGTAGGATGAGAGATCTAATATTCCCACACGACTCTTCTTCAGTAGCCGTAGAGGTTTGAATGTGATCAAGCGCCCTACTCTCTTCCGTTTTTTCGTCCAATTGGACTGGAATGTCTTTAACGCCAAGATCACCCTTAAAAATACGGTCCATTGTTTTAAATTTTAGTGCCCAACTTAATGTTAACTTAAATTCTTCAGATGTAATGTACGAGCTACTTT
>CAZTIE010000161.1:0-3082 GCA_964613645.1 uncultured Verrucomicrobiales bacterium | reverse complement strand
TAGCTTATCATATTACAAAATAATAGTGTTACTTATTTTTAATGATTGGTATTATTTTGCGTGTCATGTTTATACCCCTCATTGGTGGAACACAGGTTCATAATAATGTGTCTTACTTTCCGGGGGCAATCCAGTATAGGCACGAGTTTTAAAACAAAAAAAATTGAATCACAAGAAAATGAAGGCAACATAATAATAAATTTGATCAACCAGTGGAATGTATTTGGTAAGTGTGAATCTGTGAAAATTTCATAAGTTTCTCTAATCATTGCTGAAGATATACCCTGCCGAACAAAGCCGCCGAACAAAGCCTTTTTAAGACAAAAATTCTCGGAACATTTAATACCAGATTTTGCTATTCGAAAAGCGGAAGCTTTTAACATTTCGGCTCAAAAATGTTTACCCCTTCCTTGTGTTGCAAAGAAAAATTCCATAGCATTACAAGATGTGGTAGAGTTTGTTCAACATATACTTAACAAGACAGCAGTAGAGGTTTAATTAAATGGCAAAAGTTCGATACAAAGAACCCAGTGAAAATTTTAAAAAATCAACCATGAAATCGCTTGTTTCCAAGCAACGGAGTTCTGTTGGCAGCGAAGGGTCTGTGGGTGAATTTTATAATTTTTCTATAAGCTTTTTAATACCTTATGCAAAGCAAGCACGCAAACGATTTGATGATAAGCAAATTGCAGAACTTGCTGCAACAATTAAAGAAAATGGTATTCAAAACCCACTACTTGTGCTTGCATCCAAATCTCAGCCTGAAAAATTTGAAGTTGTATCTGGGGAGCGCCGTCTTCGTGCTGCGAAATTATTGGGATTAACGAAGGTACCCTGTATTGTTGTTAATGAAGAAAAAGCAGAAGAAATTGCGTTAATTGAAAATATGCAACGCACAGATTTACACCCTGTTAAGGTTGCTAATGCAATAAGCTCTATTTTATATAACCCAAAATGGGGTGATGTCAGTAAGTTTTCTGATAAAATATGTAAGGATCAATCTGATGTTTCCCATTATTTAGCCTATGGAAAACTACCCGAATCAATTAAAGAAACACTTATAGCGCGCGATATTAAGTCGTGTGATGTGTTGCGCCAAATTATAAAACTTGAAACACAAAAAGAAATGGAAGACCTTTTAAGCCGCGAAGCACGGAAGCTTGCTGCAAAAAGTATTGTTCATGTTCAGTTAAAAGATGGTGAATTTAAAGTTCCGGATCGTTCTATTAAAAGGCTTGGCAGGAAAGATCTTATAACATTAAAAGAAAAACTTGAAAATATTTTGAACAAGATAGATTCATATCTACTATATTAAAGATTATGGCGGCTACCATCAAATGAGTGGTGGCCAATTTTAAATTGTTTTCACAGATGAACGAAGTATATAAAGGTATCATCACTATGCTAAATAAAATAAAATCAGGCAACTTACCCATCAGTATTGTTGGTCTTGGTTACGTCGGACTACCCTTAGCGGTGGCATTTGCATCAAAAGGTATTGAAGTTATTGGATTTGATATATCTAAAAGCAAGATAGAATCTTATAAAAATGGGATAGATGTTACTTGTGAAATTGGTAATGAAAGGCTATCTAAAGTTAAAAATCTTAATTTTATCTTTGAACCTGAGGATTTAAAAAAAGCTGCAGTTCATATTGTTGCTGTTCCAACACCAGTTCTTGATAATAAAACACCCGACCTTAGTTTAATTAAAAGTGCCGCGACGCTTGTTGGACAAAATATGAACAAAGGATCTGTTGTTGTCTTTGAATCAACAGTATACCCCGGTATTACTGAAGATTATTGCCTTCCTATTTTAGAATCAGAATCAGGATTAAAGGCGGGCATTGATTTTAAAATTGGCTATTCTCCAGAGCGTATTAACCCAGGGGATAAAAAACATAGACTGGAAAATATTGTTAAAGTAACGTCTGGCATGGACGCTGAAAGTGCACAATTTATAGGTGATTTGTACAGCCTAATTATTGATGCGGGTGTGCATCGTGCCCCTTCTATCAAAGTAGCAGAGGCTGCAAAAGTTATTGAAAATGCCCAACGTGACATTAATATAGCTTTTGTAAATGAGCTTTCATTGATTTTTGATCGTATGAATATTAATACACTCGATGTGTTGGAGGCTGCTGGCACAAAGTGGAATTTTTTAAACTTTAAACCTGGCTTAGTTGGTGGCCATTGCATTAGCGTTGATCCTTATTATCTCGCAAGTCTTGCTGAACAATTGGGGCATCATGCTCAGGTCATACTAGCAGGACGTCGTATTAATGATGAAATGGGAAAGTTTATTGCTGACAAAACTGTGAAAAAACTTATCCATAGTGGTAAAGCTGTTAAAGGTGCAACCGTGCTGTTAATGGGATTAACCTTTAAAGAAGACTGTCCCGATCTTCGTAATTCAAAAGTTGTTGACATATATAAAGAACTTAAAGATTACGGTGTTAATGTGATAGTGACTGACCCTATTGCATGCAAAATCGCTGCAAAAAAAGAGTATAATATTGATTTAGTAGAGTTTTCAGAAGTGAAAAATGTTGATGCCACAGTGCTGTGTGTTGAGCATGAACAGTATAAATCAGTCACGATGAATCAGATTAAAGGTGCGTATAGAGATGTAAACAGTCTTCCGATTCTGCTTGATGTTAAAGGCGTTGTTCCGAAAAATGATCAACAAAAATTTGATTACTGGCAACTTTAGGGCCCATTGATCGTTACTGTTGATTTCATGCAAACACTTTATAACCAAGTAAATCCGGAAACAATCTTTGTAACAACTGGTTGTGGGTTGTGGCATTAGGTTTTTGTAATTTTGGTGTTGATGATTCCTGGATTTATAGTCATTCTAAAAACAAGCCATATGATTTAATGGTGTCATCAATTGTCAATTTTGCGTCCTGGTGAATCCTGTTTTTTTTCAAGGTAGCAAAAACTTGTTCAATAGGAATGAAATCTGGAGAATAGGGTGGCAGAAATAAAACATGGTGTCCAGCATTGTGTGCTATTTCTGTAATGATTGGGAAGTGCACCCCTTTAGTCGGACCATTATTGTTCTAAAATAAGAGAGTCTT
>CAZTIE010000160.1:0-3094 GCA_964613645.1 uncultured Verrucomicrobiales bacterium | reverse complement strand
TATCCTTTGTTTTTCTGGCATATAGCCACGTGAAACAATTTTATCGTTCACAATGAAGACGTCTTTAATAGGTTGGTGTGATTCATATATACCTGAATGATTCACGGATAATGTGATTTCTTCTATCAAATCTTCAACCTTTTTTGGGGGGGCCTGATCAACTTTCACGTCATCATCGCTTACAGGTTTGATCGCCTGCATATCTGTTTTAGGTATCATTACCGGGGTGCAAAGCCCGTGCGTTATAAAACACAGCAAGAAAATAAAAAATAATCTCATGAAACCCCTCTACTTATATGTGTTATCATTTTTTTTGGTTTTTTGCATTCAGTTGGGCCATCATATTCACTTTCAGAACGTGACACAGCCAAAAAATTTAATGTGCCCGTTTTATAAGCACTTAATAATGTAAGGGCATCATCCGGGCTTGCTTCTAAAATGATATACTTTCCTTCACGGTCAATATCCAAAACTTTTAGCGCGCATAACAGAAGAATTGTCTGAGTTGTGCTGGACCTGCTGTTTTCTGTATAGGTTACATCAACACGCCAGCCGCCAACCAGATCTTTACTTAATAGTTTTGTATCAACTCTCAGCAACACTGATCGGTATCCATCTTTTAAAATAGCACGTATAAAATCTTCATCTTTTAATGTGATGTCACCTTTTTGTAATGTTGTGCCTGCTGGCATTTTACGTGTAAAAACATATCGCGTAATCTGCACTAAATCATCTACTGTATAGAAATTTTTCTTATAGCTTGTTATATCTATTTTTTCAGCCTTAACAAGCGGATACCGTAAGGGCTGCCCTCGATGAACATTATCTTGCGTCACATATACAGTTGCCGAATTATAATTTGCAAAAAAGGACAATATCGCCTTGTACTGCGATGCAACAAACAATAAATTGCTCATTGAAAATACAGCAATAAGCGTTAGGGTGCGCTTTTTTATTTTTTTTATTTTGTCTAAAATCATAGACTAGAGGCTTTCAATAATTTATACAAATTATCACGCTCTTCTTTGTTAAAATGTGGGGTTAGTAAATCATGAAAATCTTTTTTACGCCCCAGTGCTGCATAGGCTAACGCTAAATTATCACGGGCATGGTCATGGGTTCGGATGCTGCTTAAAATAGCGACAGCTTGTTTATAATTTTTACTGCCAATTAAAGATAACCCTAAATTTGTTAAATAAGCCGGGTGATCAGGAAGCAGCTTTAAAGCCTTTTGATACAATTTTTGGGCGGCCTTGTACTGATGATTGATATCAAAAGCCACTGCTAACGCATTTAAGGCAACATGGTCACTGCGGTCTTGATCGATAATTTTTTGGAAAATGGCACTGGCCGCTTCTATATCACCCTGATCTAAAAATAGCTTGCCCTGCAAAAGTACAATAGGGTAACTGGGAGCAAAAATTTGATGGGCATTTGTTAAGGCGGTTGCTGCTTTTTCTATATGATTAGTGCGTCTTAATAAGTTGATATATTTTAAATGCGTTTGTAGATTTTGGGTGCCTTTATCAATACAGGCGCTGTAGCAGGTAATAGCCGCTTCATCGTTTTTTTCACGCTCAAAACGATCACATTCGCATACATTTATATTATCTTGCGTACAGCCAATTAAAATTAAACAACACAATAAATATATATTTTTACGCATATGTCTACATGCACAGAATAACCCCACCTTTATTTTGGGTGTATTTTATAAAAAAAGTCAAATATGCCAATTCGAAAAATATTATAAAAGGGGGTTGACATCTGTTTTTTGTGCGCTATTTGTTACATAAGAAATATATATGAATGGAGGATACATGAAACATAACCTAGAAAAACGCCTTAAAGGACTGTAACGTTTTATTCTAAAAAAAGGATGTGTCGCAATAGCAGTATTATAAAATACAGTGTATTACACGAAACCCCTTAAGATGTTTTTTTATTTTAAAAGTGTTGCGGGTGTTAAAACACAATAACCGCATCATAAATGACATAATTAAAAAAAATATAATTTAAATAATGTGAAGGAGAATAATCATGACCTATATAAAGAAAATGTTTGCAAAAATGCAAAATCAAAAAGGTGCTGCTAAAATTGAGTATGTTCTTTTAGTTGCCTTAATTTCAGTTGTTGCAATTACTGCTTTGACATCTGTTGGTGAACAGGTTGCAGCACAGTTTGGTACGGTGGCAACAAAAATAACACCAGCAACTTAAT
Source organism: uncultured Verrucomicrobiales bacterium (assembly GCA_964613645.1). GTDB lineage: Bacteria > Pseudomonadota > Alphaproteobacteria > Paracaedibacterales > UBA11393 > UBA11393. Next base: position 873 of record CAZTIE010000160.1, on the reverse strand, counting down.
ACGAATGTTTTATAATCGGGGGGAGCCTTTTGGCTTCCTTTTTTTTATCTGTTGAGTATTGATAAATTATAGCAATGCTGTACAAATGTGCTTGTATTCAAAAAATAGCTAGAGGCCTTGTTATACCAACTTTGTGCCTTGCTGTAGTCAATACCAAAGGGTGTTTCTTGGGATAATGCCTTAAAAATTTGGTTTAAAATAAAATTAATTTGTGCAGAATCTAAGTTGTTTGCTTCGCAATACTTCACAAAAAAATCATCATTTAGTTCGTAATTATTTGTTGCGTAAATATATTGTGAATAATTATATAGCTGGAACGTACCTATACCCACGAATTCTAGATCTTCAAAACCATACACTTTATCTGTATCAAAATAATCACCACCTTTTGGTGAACAGGATAAACTCTTCACATCTTTAAGCGCGCGCAAAGTCCCTATTGTAACGTTTGGTTCCCTGCCATCTAAGCAGGTAATTTCATACCGGCTTGTATTAACAAGCGTGCTATATTTAAACCCACCTTCAAAATAGCCCCTAACGCTTGCTCCCCAGCGCACACCAGAATTACTTGGAAAAAATTCATGGCGCCTTACATCAAACCATTTATGAATATCATCCAAATTTTCTATAGGGAACATTGTTTCATTCACCGTGCCACAATCCGTTGTGTTAGGGGTTATGGTTTGTGAGGATTTGCTTGTTTTCGTTGGGCTATCTGTGGGCGTAACAAGTGAGATTGGCGTTAATGTTGATGTACTTTTTTGTGCCCGTGTTGATGTTGGCCGTTCAGCAGTACGTGTTGGCTCTACCTTTAAAAGGTCGTGCTTTTGCGCTGTCGTTACAATGTGACCATTCCTATCCATTGCTAGCCTT
>CAZTIE010000159.1:0-3150 GCA_964613645.1 uncultured Verrucomicrobiales bacterium | reverse complement strand
GCTCCACAACGTATCTAATACGGCTCACTGTTTGGTTTATTGTCTGCTCATCATCCGATAAAGGCTTGTTACGATAACCACGATTATTGACTTTATTATCAATTTGACCAGCATGCTTTTAAACCGTGAAAATGTTGCATGATGCTGATTTATTACAGAAAGTATGCTTCATTATAGCAAATGTCAAAAAGTGACAGAAATTATTAAGTTGAATTAGAAGTTATGCAAAGGTCTCAATATGTAAAGCAAAATAATATCCTGTTGATTGTAAAATCAATATAGGCTGAATCCCCCCTTGTCTTTGCTTACAAAAGTGCATAATCTTAATGGTAACGATATAAAAAAATAAGGAACCGCTATGGCCGGTGACAAACCAATGAATGTTCAAGATGTGTTTTTAAATCACGTACGTAAAAATAAAATTCCCGTTACAGCGTTTTTAATTAATGGCGTTAAGTTACAGGGGATTATTACATGGTTTGACAGCGCAACAATGTTATTACGCCGTGATGGACACTCTCAACTGGTCTATAAACATGCAATATCAACAATGATGCCGCAAGGTCCAATACAGTTATTTGATAATTTTAACCACAATGAAGATCCGTCAGAGTCTTCATAAATAGTAAAAAATGTTATGACTATGATTGGACTTATTCTTGGAACGGGTAACTTACCGTGCCAGATTATAAAAAGGCTACAAGAAACACAGACATCTTTTACATGTGTATTATTTGATAACTTTTTAAATGACCAGGTCAAGGCACTAACAGACAATTATAAAATTGTTAAGTTGGGACATGTTGGAGATATAATCAGCCACCTGAAACAACAAAACGTAACGCATGTTTTGTTTGCAGGTCACATCGCAAGACCAGGCTTTAAAGACCTAGATACAGATACTAAGGGTAGGTCGTGGCTTATCAAACTTGGTTTGTCTATTTTTAAGGGTGATGATGGCCTTCTGGTTGCTATAACACAACTATTAGAATCTGAAGGTTTTAAAGTAATAGCAGCAGGTGATATTTTGGATAACCTTCACCTTTCAAAAGGTTCGCACACATGTAAGAAACCTTCAGCACAAGACCAGATAGATATACAAAGGGGTATCGATGTTTTAAAAGCAACAAGTCACCTTGATATAGGTCAAGCGGTTGTGATAGAGGATGGTTTGGTGTTGGGGCTGGAAGCTGTAGAGGGGACTGAAAAACTTATTCAGCGCATACACCCCTTAAAGCGTTCCAAACTACAATCGGGCGTGCTTGTAAAGATGCAAAAGCAGCAACAGTCAAAAAAAATAGATCTTCCAACGATAGGGCTTGATACTGTACAGCAATGTATTGATGCTAATTTAAAAGGTATAGCGATTGATGCTAAGTATACGCAAGTATTAGATCAAGAACGTGTTATCCGTTTAGCTGATGCAAATGATTTATTTATTCATACATTCTAAATGACCGGAGTTAAAGTGAATCGAAAACGGCCAAGTACTAATTTGAATACTACACCAATTCAGGTGCCATATCGTTTTACAATTCACAATCTAGAAGAATGCCATCGTGCGGCGCAAAAAATTCAAGACTTGTTTAAAAATGATACAAATAAAGATATAGAAACGGGCTGTCATGAATTACTTGTCAATGCGATAGAGCATGGAAATTTAGAAATTACATTAGAGCAAAAACTAGCTCTTATTAAATCTGGTTTGCTCTTAACATTTTTAAAAACACGCTTAAATGAAGAACCTTACAAAAGCAGAAAAGTTTATGTTAACTGCGAAAAAGGTACCTACAATAATAAAGCGGCTTTAATAATTACAATTACAGATGAAGGTCAAGGTTTTGACTGGCCGCATCAAATTGAAATTAGTAAAAAGATTTGCTCTGCAAGCCAAATACATGGGCGCGGTATTTTAATAGCCAAAGAATTTAGCTTTGACCTCCTAAATTATAATAAAACAGGAAACCAGGTCACAGGCATTGTCTATATTTAATTTGCATGGTTTGTAACGCTCAAAAGTATAGTCATTCCAAAACAAAACAGTAACATCTAATCGTTTCATCAAGTGTTATTTTTTTGTCCTGAGGGGGCTGGTCCCCCGCAACCAGTTGAATCTAAAATTTTGGTTAGGTGTCAATCTTCATGCGTTTTTCTGCATATGCAGCGAAGTTAGATAATATTAAAATTATGGCATAATAACAAACCGCTACCATTAAATAGGGCTCTACCACTAAAAATGTTTGGCTAGCGATCACTTGCCCGCGCTTAAACAGTTCTAACCCACCTATAACCGAAATCACGGCCGTTTCTTTTAAAAGGTTTATCATTTCATTTATTAAGGCCGGAAAAATGTTACGTATCGCTTGCGGCAATATAATAAATTGCATCGTTTGCGCGTACGATAGCCCCAATACTTTTGCTGCATCATACTGACCTTGATCAACGCTTTGTATGCCTGCACGTATAGATTGAGACGTATATGCGGCAGAGTTTAGCGCAAGCGCTAAGGCGCCAGATTCAAATGCAGAAAGTGTCAGCCCCCAAAAAGGAAGTGCATTAAAAATAAGCATTAATTGTACCAGTAACGGTGTTCCCCGAAAAACAGAAACATAAGCTGTTGCTATACCTTTCAGTATTTTGCTGCCCGAAGATTGCATCAGACCAAAGGTGATGCCAAGCGGCAATCCACAAATCAAAGCAATTAAAGTTAATTGAATTGTAACGAGCGCTCCTTCCATTAAAAAAGGAAAATTATTTGCGATGACATCTAGTTGAAGCATGAAATACTCTATATTTTTTTATGTTGCATTATCGTCTTATTTTGCCATTTTTAAAGTTATCGGCATAACTTTTATAGGAAGGCATCTCTTTTAAAGGGCTATGACGAACTTCTACAACGGTATATCCACTGTTTTCAGCAAAAGACAATGCTTTTTCTAAACTTTGAAATGAAATATCAACTTGGGAGCTTGTATCTTTATCTGCGATCCATCCAATAGAACCAATATGTTTTTGATCCAGATTTTTTATATACTGTAGTCGCCACAATTTTTTAATAGCATAAGCAGATTGATTAACAACAGTCTCATGCTCAAAAATAATAACTGAAGTCATAAGAAGAATCCTGGTAAGGTGGTCGGGACGAGAGGA
>CAZTIE010000158.1:0-3184 GCA_964613645.1 uncultured Verrucomicrobiales bacterium | reverse complement strand
AACTGTTCTGCCGCACCCTGTGTCTGCAGATCATATACCGTTTTATGCTGTCATATATTACTATTTTAGTGAGTTTATAAAACTAACTTTGCTTGAAATGGGTATAGAATATCCTGAAAAACAATCTATCTTTTAGAACTATAAGAATTAGTCACCAGAGCTCATAAACATATTGTTTGCGGGTTGTTTTTGTGTTGCAAATATATTGGTTTGTGAAGTTGATTCTTCCACCATAGTTTGTAACTGTTCTAGTAGAGGGCCATATTTCTTTTCAACAACAGCAAGAACTTTTTTTTCAAAATCAGCATCGCTTATAGAGCCTGTTGATGAACCAGCAGGGGCAGCGGGTGCAATGCCCTTTACAAATGTGTATACCGAATTTGTGACAGATACAATATTATCGCTTGTAATATTGTTAAAGGCTTGGCTCATTTGCGCAAGGTTGCTTTCGTTTGTTTTTTTGACAGTATCGGGCGTGCGCGCTAGCATTGTAAAAATCTCACCAGTTTGATCTACGATTGTTACAATTTCTTTATATTTCTGTCCTTGATATAATGTTTGAATAGCAGTTTTTTGCGCAAAAGTTGTGGTTGGTAGCGCATAAAATGCAGTTGCTTTTTTAAGCGCCTCTGGTTGTGCTTGTCCTGATTGAAAGCCAGCTTGAGCATCTTGCTGAAAATTATTTAAATTTCCACCTTGAATGACACCTGATGCAGCTGCCTGCAGTGCTTGTGTTCCTGGGGCTATTAAATCTTGTATTTTACCTTTATTGTCATTCCATGCTCCCGTTGCTGCGGTTGTCGCTTTGTCCCACCAATTTGCTGCTAGCCCGTGATTTTGCGTTAAAATTAAAATGCTTAAAAATGGTAGTATCTTTTTTTGAATAGACATAAATGCTTCCATATAAATATAGTCTTTTACTATATGGTAGGCATATGTATCTTAATAAAACGTTAATATAGGTTGGTTTTTTTCATTCTTCTTGAACCCAATCTTTTTTTAGCTGTGCAAGTGTATTGTTTTGAATAGCTTCTCTAATTGCTTTTAAATATCTGTTCATAAACGCAATGTTGTGGATAGAGATAAGGGTTAGAGCCAAAAGTTCTTTAGCTTTTAAAAGATGTTGAATGTATCCTTTAGAGTAATTTTGACATGTTTCACAATCGCAGTCAGGCTCTATAGGAGAAGTATCTAATGTATAGACTGCATTTTTTAAATTGATATGCTCTTTTGCTTTTCCAGTATTATGACAAGGGCGAACTAAGGCGCCACCATGACGTGCTAATCGGGTAGGGTGCACACAGTCGAACGTATCGATGCCGTGCTGAATACCTTCATAAATATCACGAATGCCACCAATACCCAGTAAATGAACAGGGCGTTCATTGCATAATTTTTCCATTGTATAAGATACAATATCGTACATTTGTTCTTGTGAAGCACCAAGAGAGCCGCCGACGGCGTGACCAAAAAATGGCTGGCTATTTAAAAAGTCGCATGCCTCTGATCGAAGATCTTGATAGACGCCACCTTGAACAATGCCGTATAAACGTTGGTCGCCACGTGTAATACGGTTAAATTCTACGGCAGATCTAAGTGCCCATCTATGCGATAAGTTCATCGATTCACGGGTGTAAGATTTATCTACGTGAAAGGGTGTACACTCGTCAAGAACAACAATAAGGTCAGCACCAAGGTTAACTTGTATTTGAATGGCTTTTTCTGGGGTTAAAAGGTGTAAGCTTCCATCAGTATAGGATTTAAATTTAGCACCTTCCTCAGTTATTTTAAGCATAGTTTTAGGATGTTTAGAGTCACGTTTTCCTTTTATTTCAGAGCTAACGGATCCATGACCTAGACTAAAAATTTGAAAGCCACCAGAATCTGTTAACATGGGGCCGTTCCACCCTGTCATTTTTTGAAGGCCACCTAATTTGTGTACAGTTTCACCGCCTGGTTGCAACATAAGGTGATAGGTATTTGAGAGTATTATTTGAGTACCTGCATCGCGCATTTGTTTTGGGGACACACCTTTGATGGCCGCTTTTGTGGCACAAAAAATAAATGCCGGTGTTTCAATTATGCCATGCGGTGTTGTTAGTTTTCCAATACGTGCTTTTGTATGCGGAAAAGTTTTATAGGTAAAAGAAAAATCAGTCATTAAGTGTTATCTTAGAATATGGTATTATGAGCATTTTATACTATTTTCCTTGGTATACCAAGGAAAACTGTCGCATGTACTAATATTGAAATATTTTGACGTCACATCAAATACTATAAAAGTCCTGCTAACTATTTTAGTTGTGTGCTACAGGTATGCTTTTTGTGATATGAATGCTGGTTGATGTTATCTCGCATTGATAGGCGTAATGTTCCACACAACATGATGTGCTTTCTTGAAATAGCTGTGCATAATCTGGGTCATATTCATGTGCAGGTCTAAAGGCGCTCGTATCATTTCTGTTTATTACATAGATAACAATAGCGCGAAGCCCATCTTTTTTAACGGTCATCAGTTCCTTTAGGTGTTTTTGCCCGCGTGTTGTCACGCTATCTGGAAACGCTGCAATACCATTAATATTCATATGCACATGCTTAACTTCTAAAAAGCAGGGTAGGGCGTTATCGTTTCCAGTTAAGTAAAAGTCACAGCGTGAGTAATCGCTAATTTTCACTTCTCTATTGATAGAAGGATACAGGTCAACTTCTTTTATTACTTTATTGTGAAGTGCTTCTTCAACTAAAGCATTATCTAAATGCGTATTGATGTTTACCCACATCGGCTGTGCGTTGTTTCTTAAATTGATAAATTGCCATGTGTATTGAAGTTTTCGTTTCGGGTTATCTGATTTGGTTAAAACGCACGTGGCACCCTCTATTAATAGTCCTTTCATAGAGCCTGTATTGGGGCAGTGCGCGGTCAGAACGCTACCATCTGCTAGTTTCATATCAACAAAGAAACGTTTGTAACGTTTTATGAACGTGCCTTGTATCGTAATTCCAGGATTAAATTTCATGTCATCTTTTTGTCTTTTATATTCTATTGGTATATAGCCATAACTGATAAACCTTTTTCAATATATTTTTTATGCCTGCTGTTGGGGTAATCATATTAAAAATATGATTACGTGACCTTTGCAGAACCTTGACGCTAATATTTTTTTGTGTTTATATTGGATTTTCT
>CAZTIE010000157.1:0-3213 GCA_964613645.1 uncultured Verrucomicrobiales bacterium | reverse complement strand
GCGGTACATTTTTAATTGATCAAGATGGAATTATTCAACATCAAGTGATTAACAACCTACTACTTGCCGGACTGGGTTACCTATTTGTACATCTGCTCATAAGTGTGTATAAAATGCCACGTTGCCCTGTCAAATAGGCCTGATATCCAGTTTCTGTTCGTTTCAGCAAGTTTTTTGTCATCAGCTTCCTGCACACAAACCCTCATGAGTTTACGCTTGCCTAGACTTACGGCCGCTTGCGATTCAGCCCGTAGGGAGACTTTCACTCCAAAGTTTTGCGCTATGCCTGGCGCATATCTCAACTTTCAATACCCTGCCGAACAAAGCCGATACCAGTCGATAAATTGCTGGCAGAAACTATAGTTTTAGAAAAAATTAAAACGCTGATAAATTTTAAGAAAATCTTAATTAACTGTATGCTTTACTAAAATTAAGATGTTTTTTTTATACTGATGAAATGTACCCTTTTTTCCTTATTTCTGTTTTATTTGTTGGTGGATGTAATCCCTTTTCAGATTATGCCCCAAGCTCTGAAAAGACAGTGAATCGTTTTTGGGCAAAGTCAGATAAACAAGGTGTTCCCAAATTATATTGTTACCAAACACTTGGGGAACATAAATGTGTTAATGTGCCTATTTCTGGTAAGGAGCACCTGCTTGTAGGACAACGGGTTTTGACAACTGAACATCAAAAGAAAGAGTTTTGGGAGGTTGTAAATGTGCACCCGCTTTTAGGTATTGAGGATGAAACAATGCGTCAAGAATTAGGGTATTCGGCAAAAGGTGTTGTGGAAGCACCAAAAACAGTACAGTAGTGGCTGTTGTGGAATATCAAGCACAAGACATGATGCATCACTTTGTTTCTTGTGGTTTATTGTCTATTGATCAGCTTAATATTATTCTTGAAGAACAAAAAAGCACGACAAAACAAGCAGACCAAATAGGACATGAACTCAATTTTTATACAAAGGATGCGTCTTTACAGTTAAAAGCAAAGTTTTATGATTTAGAATATATTGACTTAGCCCACTATGTTGAAAATGGTTTGATAGGCGAATATTTGCAACAATATAATGATATCTTATTAGCATTATCTGCAGTTGTATATAGAGCTGAAAGTAATCAGCTCTTTTTAGCTGTTGAAGACCCCCTAGATATTGTTTTAAAAGATATAGTCCGTGATGCTATTTATAAATATTTTCCAAAAATAACAAACATATTTTTTGCTTTTGGAAATATTGACAAGCTAACATCTATGAACCATGAACAGCAGCATGTTCCTACTGTTGAAAAAAATGAAATCATTTCAGAATTAGACGCTCTGATTGAAAAGGCTATTGATTATAGTGCATCAGATATACATATCAAGCCAGATGAGAAAATGACATGTTTATATTTTCGTATTCATGGAAAGCTTGTCTTGCAAAAAACGTGGCATAAAAAATTTGAAGCACGTTTGTTAAGCCGATTGAAAATATTATCAGGTTTGGATATAGCGCAAAGCCGTATGCCGCAAAGTGGACGGTACAGCTTTAAATTTCATAATCGCTTTGTGGATTTAAGGGTTTCAACACATCCAACAATTCATGGCGAGAAATTAGCCATTCGTATATTAGATACGCATAAAGTGCGTCACGATTTGGAATTTTTGGGTATTGAGGGTGATAATTTAAAAGTATTGAAACGATGTTTGGCACAAAAACAAGGTCTTATGCTGGTGTCAGGTGCAACAGGATCTGGTAAAACAACAACACTGTATGCCTGTTTAGATTATTTAAATAAAAGTGGCTTTAATATTATGACATTAGAAGATCCTGTGGAATCTTGCCTTAGTTACGCATCGCAAATGGAAATTTCACAAAGTGTTGGATATGTTGATGGTATCCGGTCAATTTTACGTCAGGATCCTGACGTCATTTTGGTTGGTGAAATTCGTGATGAAGATACGGCCAAAATGGCCTTTAGAGCAGCTATGACAGGCCACTTAGTGCTCTCTACAATTCATACGCAAAGTTTAGATGGCATATTGGCAAGATTAGATGATCTAAGTGTGAAAGCACACATGGTGAATGACTTTTTATTATGCTCTATGTATCAAGAATTACAGCTACAGTATCATGAAAAGTGTCATATGAAGGGTTGTCCAGAGTGTTTGGGGACCGGGGTAAAGGGTAGAGCGCTTAAATTTCAGCTAAAATCATACGGTTTATAGATTGTCGTTTTCTTGTCTTGTATAGAATGTCTTTATACTGTAATTTTTCTTAGGTCCTTGAATACGATAAAAAATTGTGAATTGATCATTTGACTGTATATCTATATCAATTGTGTAGCGATCAAGTTGACATGTATGCGTGTCTTTGAATGCTGCATCAATGCTTTTTAAATTAAAGTGATGAAGTGTCTCCATATTGTTGTTGTGAATGATAAGACTGTCTTCTGTGAATAGAAAAGTTTGTTTTTGATAGCATGTGTGTTCTTCATCATTTAATCTATAAACGCCGTTTTCCTGATAAGACACTGCTTTGTTTGTGGTTGTTAAGAAGACAGCAGATCCTGTGATTGTAATTTCAGGATTGCTGACAAAACGTGTGAAATAAAATGAGCCTGTAAAAGTAGTTTTGGCGAGTAATAATTGCGTGATGTTCATATCATTATTTAGCATGGCTAACCTTTAGTTCAATCAAAACGCGCATCATAAAATTTAGATGCCAATATTTAACCCCTGTTAATATTTAGTTGATATCCTAATAATGAGGGTCGTTGACTTGGAGGGGAAGATGTAAATTTGAGACATCTTGGCGACAATCATACCCATATAAAAGGATATGGGAATAATAGTACCCTCGAACCTATTATATGTATATAAAACTCAGATATCGAGTTTAGTATACATGCTCTGTGCAAGATTTAACACTCTAGCACCGTATCTTTATAAGAGCCATTTGATCATGTCCTCTTTAGCAATATAGAAATGTCTGCTTTAAGTGCATGTGATTAACTAGAGAATAGTTTAAACACATGGATTCGAGTAAGAGATGTTTTATCAATTTAAAGAGGAAGAATTGGAACGCTTATTAGTTATCAAACAAATAAATTCGCACAGCATCAATAAACGAACTGGTTCTATCAACTACTACCGGCTAAAGCCGGTAGTTTGGCAAACGCTTGCAAAGCAAATTAAAAGCGTAAACGCTAGACTTCAGATATCCTGAAG
>CAZTIE010000156.1:0-3267 GCA_964613645.1 uncultured Verrucomicrobiales bacterium | reverse complement strand
GAATTTGCGTCTGTCCACCTTGCGTAAAAGCAAAAGATTGTGTCGTGTTGGTCATATGATTTTCCTTTATTTTAAGTCTTTTTCGTCCTCTGGCAAGGTATCCAGCAAATGCTGAAATTGTTCCTGGCTCGGAATGAGTTTTTGATATTCATCTGGTAGTCCTGATGTATAGCTTGCTACACCAAGAGGCTGTTTATTTTCTTGAAGGGCGTATTCTACAACAAGTTTATTCGCTTGCTTACAAAGTAAAATACCAATCGTTGGCTTGTCTGATTCATGCTTTAATTGTCGGTTCACAGCCGTTACATAAAATCCTAGTTTACCTGTATATTCTGGCTGGAATTTTCCGGCTTTCAGCTCTATCACAAAATAACAACGAAGCCGTGTATGGTAAAACAACATGTCGATATAAAAATCATCACCGCCAACATTAATTTTGTATTGGCTTCCAAGATAAGCAAACCCTATCCCCATCTCCAAAAGAAATTTTTGGATATGGGTCATCAAGCCCTTTTCAATATCTTTTTCTAAAGCGTCCGAATCCAGTCCTAGAAAATCGAAATTGTATTCATTTTTAATCAGTTGTTGTGCTAAATCAGAAGATGTTTTTGGTAGTGTATCCTTAAAATTCGTTTGTGCTTTGCCTAACCGTAAATGTGCCCCAGATTCAATCTGCATAACCAAGACATTACGTGACCATCCATTTTCAATCGTTTTTTCTATGTACCAAAATAATTGCTCATTCTCCTTAAATGAATCAAACAAGCATCTTAAGTGCCCCCACGGTATTTGGTCCGCAGCTTGTGGACCAATTTCATCAAAGGAAATTCGCAGCGCATAAATACGCATATATTTTAAATTTGTGTTACTAAAACCCTTCATATCTGGAAAAGTATGTTTTAGATCCTGTGATAACTGTTCAATAACTTTTGATCCCCACCCCAGTTCCTTTTGCTTCTCTAAAATAGATTTTCCAATGCGCCAATAAAGCATGGTCAGCTCTTTATTGACATTTAAAGCCGCACGCACGCGAGACGTTTGAATATCCTTCTTGATATCATTAAACATCAGCATATAATCTTTAGTTGTTATTATTTCTGTCATTGCTTCTTTTCTTCTATAGATAAACTTGATTCATTATAACAAAGTCCAAGTAAAAGGTTGTAAAAAACTAGTATTTTGGCGGTTTTTGTGGTATTCTAAAGAGGTAGATGAAATAAGGAATTCACGTATGAAACAGCCATTAGCACCAAAAATATTTTCAGCATTCGTTCTATCTTTCTTGGCTGTAGGTTTTTTTATTTTATCTGGATATTTGGTTGGCACTTTCGTAGTCCTTCCCTTATATTTTTTGTCTTTACGCTTCGTCGCAAAAAATAATGTACAGTTCATAGATCACAAACAAAATAGTTATTCATCTTCAAGCTCAACCCATCGAACACCTCTTTCTTCAGGTGCCGCGTATTCTTCTCATAAAAACTATGTTGGCATGGGGTGCTATTCTTTAGGTCAGCGCATAAGTCGTTACGGTTATTAAGCATTTTTCTTTCCCTCATGATTTTTACGCAGGTCTTTTGTAGCACCTTCTTGTAGGATCCCCATATTATCCTCTGCATGCTTATCATGCTCTTTATTAAACGTTTGTGTGGCCGATCGTTGCTGTTGTTTTGATGTTTCTTCTGCTTTCATGACACGTTCACTGCCCGTTTGGTTCTTTGCATCCACACGCCACATAACGGAACCTGTCTCTGCTCGGTTCACCTGTGGTTTTTCTTCCTTTACCTTCTCTACGAAAGCTTTATGCTTTTCTTGCATCATGGTTTGCCCACCGTATTTCCCATCAGCCTGTGATTTATCAAAAGAATCTTTCAAGCTGTCTTGATGCTTGTCTGCAATTGTTTGGGCGCGGTAAGCATTTTGCTGCTCTAATATGCGTTGGTTCATATATTGATTCGCTTCTTTTTGTTGCTGTGTAACAGACATATGCCTTAAGTTTCCAGCCCCAACATGATCCACAAAATCTTGTGTATAAGATGCATTAATAGATCCTGATGAACTTTGTGTTCTTGCAATTTCTTGATCCATAGATTTCACCTGCTCAAAGGACTTATGGGCCGATTGTTCATGTCGGTTAGATGTTTCATAGCTGGAGCTAAAGTTATCCAAAGATTGCTTGAGCTCCTGATCCTGAATATCGACATTCTTATTTTTATGGAAGCCATGCATTTTTTGATGCTGTTCTTGGAAACTTGTATTTTTATTTAGATCCATAATCGCTTCAGCGGCTTCACTGGCAGACATTTGTTTATTTTCTGACTTACTCATTCTTAGTCCGATATCACTTGATAATTTTGTTTTAAATAGTCCAAAATCTCCTCCCGTCTCTACGCCTGCTGATCCACTAATATGCCCCTCTAAGGCCTTTTGATTCACATATTCTTTTGAGAGCCCTGTCTTATTTGAAATCTGCTCTACGCGGTTATAGTGATCTGCAGCTTCTTTCATGTTGGAATAGGTTTCTTGATCCTGGAATTGTGTGCCACTTGATAGCGTGTGCTGGGCTTGTTTGCCAATCTCTAGGTAATGATTATTAGCTTGTTGTTTCGCAAGGGTTGCTGATTGTTGTTCGCCTTCTGCAAAAGACTGTGCATCGCGTCTTGTATCGCGAAGCATCGTTTCCTGTTGTTCTGCCATATTAAGGGATACCGGCAAATGCGATTCATTACGCGTTAAAATTTGATGCCCATCAGCGTCCGTTACCATGGATGATGATCCTTCATTGGTCATCATATGGCCATGACCGCTGTAACTTGGGGCATGGTCGTGCTTTAGCTGAGACATGTTATTCATATTCCTGTTTTCAAAGGACATATTTCCAAAACTATAATTGCCTGTAGCCTTTTCTGTAGCTGCTTGTGTGGCTGCCCCCGTGCTAACACCCATTAAGTTAGATGCCATACTGACAAAGGCATAACCGCCGCGCTCTAGCAAAGTCCAAGCAAGAATGGGAATCACTGAACATAAGTATCCGGCAATGGCCGACATGTCCATCGCCATGTTTGAAAGACCTACAAAATTACCAATCGTAATGCCCCCTGCCCCTTTCATGGCCGACATGGCACGCCAGCTCATAGCCTCTGTCATGATAAAGTTAAGCATCGCAAACAAAGGCGCCCACAGCTGAAGCCACAGAAGAATTTTAAAGTAAAAGCCCAGTAGCTTTACCCCGTTTGGCAGCAAAATCAGCCCCATCACAAAAACAAACAT
>CAZTIE010000155.1:0-3272 GCA_964613645.1 uncultured Verrucomicrobiales bacterium | reverse complement strand
AATATAATAAAAGCCTTAAGAAACGCGGTGAGCTAAGTTTTTATTTTCCAAAAGGCGATCTGAAAGCTCTGTTTATCAATGAGAATCCTTGTGTCCCAGGCCTTTCTGGACAACAAACCACGTATAGTGATGCTTATATTGTGCTCATTTTTACATTTTACCGCATGCTTAACATGACTATGCGGCAAACCACTGGATATTTTGAAGATTTTTGGCGCACGAACAACATGGATATTGCAGTGCCAAGTTTTGGTCATTTAAGTGACTTATTTTCAAAGGTTCCAGTTAAGGTTAAGAGTATTGTGAAAAGATTGTAGATCGTGTCAATAAGGGTGAGTCTGTAACATGAATCTTTAATAACACCGGCATGCGTTTTGAAAAAGCCAGTCATTGGTATGAAGAAAAGCACGGGAAACCGTTTGAAAACAAGCCGTGGAGAAACGCTACATTTAGGTATCGATCCTCATCTTAATATGCGCAGTGTCGCTGTGACAGATTATTCAGCGTCAGATATCAGCATGGTGGATGATCTGCGCAATATAAAAGCGCCAGTTGAAAAAGTTATTTCTGACGGTGCCTACTATAAGTATTCATGGCGTTCAAATACTTAGTGACAAAGGAATGACTCCTGTTATTTTGCCACCATCAAACGCTATTATTCATGATAAAGATGATACAATCTGGCATGATAAAATAGTAAAATATAGTCAAGAAAAAGAAACAGTCTATGCCTTTAGCTTCGCTGACCTTCGGTTCATAAAAAATATGGGTATGGCATAAGCGCAAATTTCGCGGATAAAAAGATGTATAGGGAGAAGTTTTAAAACACAAAAAATTGAATCACAGGAAAATGAAGGCTCAATAATCGGAAATATCATCAATCAGTGGAATGCATTTGGTAAGTGTGAATCTGTGAAAATTTCATAATTTTATCTAAGCATTGCTGAAGATATACCCTGCCGAACAAAGTCTATTTGACTTCGTATACTGCATATGGCTTGTTTTTGGAATGACTTGTATTATTAGAAGAGCAAACTGTATAGCTTACCATATTACAAAATAATAGTGTTACTTATTTTTAATGATTGGTATAAGTCATGAATGAAAGTAGGTAAATAAAACAATTATATCTCATTTCATTAGCATTTGGCTATAGTAAAAACTCGTCTTTTAGAAATTTTGAAAAAAAACCGCAACCACAGAACAACAATCAGAGCTTGGTATGTCTGAGCTAGATAAACTTGTTATGACGGGTATGAGTTTAGCTCCAGAACTTACGCGTCCGATATTTCTGACTGCTTATCAATTATGCATTCTAACTGTTCTGGGTATATCCTGTTTCTGTAAAAGTGATACTTTAATGAATTGGGTAACTCTAGTTTCGTATTTTATATCACCAGAAGGTCATCAATAAAAAAGGATGCTTTTTCTCTGTTATTCCAGAGATCATATTTAACTGAGCCTAAGACATGAATAATGTTTTGTGTATTGGTAAGCACAGCTTCTAGTGGGGTGCCCCGCACGCGAAAGGCCATTGCCTCTAGTGTATTGCCACCCTTATCTTGTAACGTTACCCGAAAATGTCCATCCCCCACGGGCATAACAAAAGTTGGGCGTACATTTTCTAAAACAAATTTTGGTGTTGGGTTGCCTTGCCCGAAAGGCTCTAGCTGCAATAACGTTTTAGCAAGATCAATATTAACGCCAGATACAGACAGTATGCCGTCTACATTTGAAAGGGGTTGATAATTTTTAACATCCTCAGCAAAACGGTCTATTAAAAACGCGCGTAAATCATCTAGCTTGTTTTTGTTCATGGATAAGCCGACAGCCATAGCATGGCCGCCACCTTTTAATAAGATGTTTTTATGTACAGCCTCATGCATGGATGGCCCAAGGTCAACACCGGGAACGGATCTGCCAGATCCTTTGCCTTCAACGCCATCAAAAGCAATCACGATTGTTGGCTTGTTATATTTTTCTTTAATGCGGCTGGCTGCAATGCCAATAACACCTGGGTGCCAGCCGTCTCCACTGACCATAATTACTGGATCGTCATACAGTTTTTCGGTATCAATTTTGATATATGCTTGCTCTAGCATAATAGCTTCAATGGTTTTTCGTTCATCATTAAAATGATGCAATTGTTCTGCTAACCGCCTCGCTGTTAAGGGATCGTCTGTTGTTAAAAGCTTTGATCCCATGTCTGCTTTCCCGACGCGCCCACCGGCATTAATGCGCGGTCCTAAGAAAAAGCCTAAATGATAGCTTGAGGGCTTATCATTAACGCCAGATATTTGCATTAAAGCAGACAGACCTATATTTTTTTGCCCCTGCATCAGCTTTAAACCTTGCGAGACAATTGCACGGTTGATGCCCTTTAGGGGCATGACATCGCACACTGTGCCAAGAGCGACAAGGTCTAAATAGTTGATAAGATTGGGGATGATATCATGCTTTTGTTGTTTGCGCGCACGGTTCAAGGCGGCTAAAAAGCAAAACACAACACCTGCAGCACACAGTAGCCCAAAATGATTTTTACTTGATTCGTCTTGGTCTAGGCGATGTGGATTCACGAGGGCTACACATTCTGGTAGGCTTGTTTCTGTCGTGTGGTGATCCAAAACGATAACATCTAAACCGATTTTTTTTGCGTGCGCTAACGGTTCAAAAGAGGTTGTGCCACAATCACACATAATAACCAAATCATACTTTTGATCTTTAATAGATTGCATGGCCTCTGAATTAGCGCCATATCCTTCTTCAATACGATCTGGGATATATAATCCCGTATCAATGCCAATATCCTTAAAAAATTTACGTATAAGGGCAGAAGATGTAGCGCCGTCAACATCATAATCAGCATAAACAAGAATATTGTCTTTTGCTTCTATCGCTTTTAAAACACGTTCTACTGCTTTATCCATATCTTTTAAAAGGGAGGGATTTTTTAACGTATTTTTAATGGTAGGTTCTAGGTAGGTCGTCGCTTCATCAACTTGAATTTTACGCCTTAGTATTATTTCCGATAGCAAAGGCGCTAAAGTGTGTTTTTGTTGCAGTGTTAGCGAATCTCTTTCATTAATAGGGTCCGTCTTCCACTGGCGCCCTAAAACTGAAAGAGTATTGTTAAACATGCCTGACCTATCATTGAAAAATATCACACTTTATTAACGTTATATTAGCTTTTTTGGCCTACTCTAACAATAGAGGGCCGCTGATTCGGTGGAGGAGGAATTGTTTGTGATTCCTTGGCGGCAGTCATACCGACA
>CAZTIE010000154.1:0-3283 GCA_964613645.1 uncultured Verrucomicrobiales bacterium | reverse complement strand
TAAATCTAAACTATAAGACATAATATAAACTCTTTTTTATTTCATTATATAACAGGTTGTTTATTTTTGGAATGACTATACATCAAGTTTTAGCCACTATCTTAAGGAATAAAGAAAATCAGTATTATGAAGTGGCACTTTATGTTTTGTATGAGTACTACGCATCTGTCGGTGATGTTGATGCACAAATTAAGTATGCAGATAAACTTCATCAGTGTACATCTTGTGACGTTAAGGCTATGTGGAAGGGAATTTTGAAAGACCTTCAGGTTCAAGACTATCAAAAAACAAAAGCCTCACCAACATGTGATGTTGAGGGCGATCAAGCTCAAGCAAGAACACAGCAGTTAGATGCAGAAGCAGTTGCTAAAGAAGAACGGCGTGTTTATCTGGCGAAAATTAGAGAATTGGCACGTCAACAACGAGATGCTGACGCAGCGGCCCCTGCCGCAGCCGCTCCAGCAGCGGCTATTCAAACGATTGCCCCGCCAAAAATTCAACTCGATATTATACAGCACACTGCCGTTGCAGGCGATCTGTTAAAACTGGAAGCAGTTAAAGGCTTAAAGCAAAAATATGATGCGGCTGTTGCCGTTCTTTCATCAGGTGAAAAATGCTCACGCGATAATAGTAAATATGTTGGTCACAGTGTGCGACAAAATGATCGAAATTATACGGTTTTTCATGACAGATTAAATGATGAACATCGAATTTTTTATGTGCGTATTGGTACTAAAATTGTTGTTTTACAAGCTTTTGGTCATGATTTGATAGCAAGCCGTGTGAATATAGAGTTTTAAAGCCGTGTGGCATATTGTTTACTTTTGAACTTTACGCCAAGCTGCCACATTTCTATTATGGCCATTAAGGTCTGGTGCAAAAGAGTGCCCACCTGTTCCATTGGCAACAAAAAATAAATTCCTTGTACTTGTGGGGGATAAAACGGCTAAAATTGCTTTTTTCCCGGGGCATGCAATGGGGCCTGGAGGAAGGCCCCTGTTTGTGTAAGTGTTGTAAGGCGTGTGATGTTGTAAATCAGTGAGTGTTAAGTGGCGATCTAACTTCTCACCTTGTGTCATGCCGTAAATAACAGTTGGGTCGCACTGAAGGGGCATATTCAGCTTTAAGCGATTCAGGTAGACCCCCGCAATTTCTGCACGTTCATCAGCAATGCCTGTTTCTTTTTCTACCAAGGATGCAAGCGTTAAAAGATCTTGGTGATTTTTAATATAGGGGTGGTTAAAGAATTCTATATTTACTTGTTTTAATAATTTCTCCATTTCTAAAACCATTCGGTTTAAAACGTCTTGTCTGTTTTCACCGAAAGTATACGCGTACGTTTCAGGTAGAATAAAACCCTCGTTTGGAATGTTTGTAATATCGCCCTCTAGGTGCTCTGTATCTTTAAGTAGCCTGATGATTTGCTTTACAGACATGCCCTCTGTCACTGTAATAAATCGGTAAGCATTCGCGCTTGAAGATAACGCTTTAATAATATCAATGGGTGTATTCGTTCCTGTAAATACAAACTCACCTGCTTGTAATTTACCCCGCTTATTTAAAATAAGCGTTGCAATATAGGCACTAATGGGGTGTTTTATTAGATTTTGTTCTGTTAACTTTAGGGCAATCTCTTTTAGTGAGTCACCTTTTCTAACGATAAAAAGCTTGGGTTCATTAAAATATGTGGGGGCTAGTATGCCGATAGGGCTGTACAAAACACCCACACACAGTGTAATTAAGGTAAAAATAAGGATCAGTATTTTGAAAATGAAGGATGAAATTATACGCTTAAGATCACTCATTTGTCAGACCCTTATTTTATACCTAAGTTTTTAAAATATCCAGCGAATATTTGCAGAGGCTCTGTTCTCAGACGGGCTATAGGTGCTGGTGATTGCAGTGCTAGGTGTTGTTTTGATTTCTTTTAAAACTGCAAAAGAATATTCAAGGCCAACAAGAATAGAGTCATTTAACTTATAAAGCATACCAGCACCGGGTAACATACCAAAAGTACGCTTTGCTAGTTTTTTATCTTCTGCGCCACGGGCTAAATTTTTAAACTTAAGCTCAAATGAGTTTGATTCTAAAGAAAATTTCCCGTAAGCGATAAGCTTTGGGTTAGCTGCCATGCCAACCATGCCAGACACACCCATAGAGTTCTTGTGGCTTATACTTAAGTCACCCTCTGCAATTAAAGTAGTCATTTTTTGTTTGGCTTTAAGGGAACGTGCTTCGTAGTATACCTCACCACCCCAGAGCACTTTTGATTGTGTTAATTTCATGTAACCGGCACCAAGACCGTATGACATACCAATTTTTCTAAGTGTGGCTTCGTTTTCGCCGCCAGGTGTTTGGTATTTGTGCGTTCCTGTTAATAGGTCTCCACCAGCTTTTAAACATAGAAAGAAACCAGTAAAAGGTTCTTTTGCTTGTGCTGTTGATAGGGATAGTAAGCCGCATGCTAATAGGGTTGTTATTTTTGCTTTTTGATGTTTCATAGGGTGCGCTCCGGTTATGAGAAAAAAATGTTAATTTTATCTTAAATTTTATAGGTATGCGGTGCAAGTGTTTCTTTTATATTAACAGATAATACCACTTGACATAAACTTACAGGATTGTTAAATTGACTTATATATAAAACTTACAGAAAGGTAAAGATATGCAAAATATTAAAACAATACTATTAACAACAATGATGATTATGCCAGCTTTAGCCAGTGATCCGGATTTAGAAGCCGCAATTGCTGCTAGTTTGGAATTAGAAAATGCGTGCCAACAAGAAGAAGACGCTTTCAATGCACGAGTGCACGAAGCGATAAGAAGGAGTCAGGAAGAAGAATACGCTTTCAATGCACGAATACAAGAAGCGGTAAGACGGAGTCAAGAAGAAGAGCTGCAAAGAGTTGCGCTAGAAACGCAAAAACTAGCTGCAGAGGAAAGACGGGCTAAAGCAGCAAGATTAGCACAAAACGCTCGAGCTATTGTGTCTGCTAGAAAGCCAAATACAGCCAAGATTGCTGCTCTTATCAAGCAAACAATAAAAGAGACCAGGGCACGGAGTCTTATGATATTAAATCTTCAAGTAACTCAACCGTTGAAAGCTAAATAAATTTATACTTTTCTTTTTTGTGCAGTAAAATGCATTGGGTTAAAGGGGGTAGAATTCAATATAGTTGTGCTCTCCTATATTTTACTTAATTGCCAAAAATATTAATGTGATATGAAATGCCACATTCAAGTTTGAAGTGCAACACGGTTGATATTTTTATTAAATGCCTGG
>CAZTIE010000153.1:0-3340 GCA_964613645.1 uncultured Verrucomicrobiales bacterium | reverse complement strand
TTCTTTATTTATTACTGCTCCTTTTTGTTTCAACCAACGTAAATCCCAAATATCCCGATGGCGTACATACCGGGTTGTATTAACCAAAGAGATTAATTTGTCGGCCATAATTTCATTCAGATTTTCAGTCATGATCAAGACATCGCTGTAACCATCGGGTAAAAAATCGTAATTAGCATGTAAGGCTTGAGGTACTCGTGTATATGCAGGGATGTTACACACTTCAATTTTAATTTTTTGCTTGGGTAAGTCTTTTCGAGAGGGGGACGTTGTGATGGCAATTTGCCATTTATTCACTTTGATGTCTTGATATTTTTGTTCAAGTAACATTTCTGGAGGTTCTTTGACTGAAACCTCTAATCCATATCGAGATGCAATATAATTTTCAATACAAGCTTTCATGTCCATGAGTTGTGTCGTTGTAAAATGAGTTCCCCCTGCAAAATCAAGGTCTTCACTAAATCGTGAAGAACCATAACATAAACGAAGCGATGTCCCACCTTGGAAGGTTAGGTTATCTAATAATCCCTGCTTATCAAGTACAAAAAGCAAATCATAGTGTAGTAGCTCTTTTTCGATAACTGGGCGCATATGGGCATAGCCTTTTTCCTTCATGGCGAGTTCTACCAGTGTATTGAAATCTTCCTGATTGATGGCGCTTTGTTTTATCATGGTCGTGCTTCCGGATTAATTAAATTTATATTACGCCCAACTCGTTTCAGATCTCGCAAAGCGGTTGCTTTCAAGGCTATTCGGAGTGGTCGCTCATTAACTTTGGATGTATTTTTGAGAATGTCTTTTATAGCACGCTTGGTATGAGTAAACTCAATCACGCCATAAGCGGTGTTATAGACGCCTTTACGACCAGTCGTCATAATGGTTATCCTATCCATGGGAATTTGTGAAATGACACCGTATTCTGACAACATGGATTCGAGACTGACATAATTATACTCACCTCGTCGCAGTGTTTTGGCAATACGTTCGATGGTATAACTGTCCAATTGTCGTGAGTTTTCATTGACATATATATTTCGGCAAACATGCTGCAGCATCCCTGATTTCACAAGACGTTTCAGTCCTTCATTGAAGGCTTTATAAGCGTCTTGTGAGAAAAGTTTGCGTAGATCATGGTGAGAAAAAACATAGATGCCTTTTTTATCGAGTTGTCTAAGTACTTTAGTAGCTTGTTCCCTGTTCATCTACACATCATCTCAATAAGTAAGCAGTTATACCGTATTATTATAGGATAGATGTCCATTTACATCAATTTTTAAGTCTACATAAAAGCTATGTAAATATAGTATAAGCGTATACTTAATGTGGCGGTTGAATTAACCCACCCTACTCGCCCACTTGAATTTCATAAGAGCCATTTTTTAGATTTTTTGTTCACTTGAATGGTCACTAAGTGGCTTTATGTTCATTTTAGCGGACAAAATTCATAATTTTCAATGTTGTTTTGTGCATCAGTTGGATGACTTTCGTCGATTGCAAGGGTTCATTTGATGCAGCAAGACAAAAGGCAAGCGGCATGTGTGGTCGCTTTTCTTGATGCACTGGAGGGTGGGAAGGCGACCCCTATATCGATTCAAGAGATATTTGAGGTTGCACGTGTGACGATTGAAGTTGCAGAGCAATTGCATCGACAATGAAACATGTTACAACCCAGAAATATCGGAATGAATTCCGAAAAATTAAGGTTTTATTGGAATTCATTCCGATATTGTCTGAAATGAAGTTGGAACCAGGTCATAAATGGAGTAACATTAAGTAGATATGACTAAAGTTGGAGTTTTATTTGACACTGTTACCTCGGTTACTTCAATTACCCATTCAGCGACATGTTTTTTTATTTGGCGCTCGCAACACTGGAAAGAGTACTCTGATAGAGCAATTTTATGGATCGCTGGGAGCCTTTTGTTTTGATTTACTGGATCAGGATTTGGAGCGTCAATTACAATTTCGCCCCAATACACTGTATGAGATGGTCAAATCTTTGCCAGCGAAACAACCCTATGTCATCATCGATGAAATCCAAAAAATTCCTGCCCTATTAAATGTTATTCAGCGTCTCATGAAAGATAAGGACAGATATTTTATCATGTCCGGGTCCAGCGCAAAAAAATTGAAACGTGATGGGGCTAATTTGTTGGCCGGCAGAGCATTTGTATATCATTTATATCCACTATCGTTCGTTGAATTAGGTGATCGATTTAATTTAGATCACGCGCTGCACTGGGGAACCTTACCTGAAATATTGGATTGCGAAGATATTGATGATAAAAAAACATTTTTAATGTCTTATGCGCATACTTATTTGAAAGAAGAAATAGCCGCTGAGCAATTTGTTCGTGATTTAATGCCGTTCAGACGATTTCTCGAAGTAGCTGCGCAATGTAATGGTCAAATCATCAATTATGCGAATTTGGCTCGTGATATTCATGCGGATGATAAAACCGTTAAGGCTTGGTTTTCTCTCTTGGAAGATACGTTAATAGGCTATATGCTTGAACCTTATCATGGTTCTTTACGAAAACGTGTTCATCAAAAGCCAAAATTTTATTTTTTTGATACAGGGATTGTCAGAGCATTGGCACGTCATTTAGACATTCCCCTTCTGCCCAGCACGTCTGCTTATGGTCATGCATTTGAGCATTTTATCATCAATGAATGCATGCGATTAGCTTCTTATTATAAAAAAGAGTACCAATTTTCGTATGTGCGAACAGTTACTGATTTGGAAATTGATCTTGTGATTGAGCGCCCCGGCCAAGCGACCCTGTTGATTGAAATTAAGAGTACAGGAGAGGTTATGAAACCTATGCTCAAGGCTTTGGGGTTGTTAAAACATGAGTTTGCTGGTGCTGAAGCTTTATGTCTATCAAATGATCCGTATGCAAAACGATTTGATGATATTTTGGTTCTTCCATGGAAACAGGGGCTTGAGTATATTTTTAGCTAATCTTGCACCACGCGCATCATCGCATACAGCGGATATGATCTTATGATTCAAGAGATATTTGAGGTTGCACGTGTGACGATTGAAGTTGCAGAGCAACTACGCAGGCAGTGAAGTGGTGTAAGCTCAAGTTCGAAATTGCACGACATTCTCGAGTTTAAGCTACGAATTTGCATCAGGGCTGTCCCATCTAAACGCACTCAATATTTATTGGAACAATTACCCCAATCAATGCTTTAAGAATAGTTATGAGGTAATTCGATGTGATGTGATATGCTTTTGGCTATCTTCGATGAAAAACGAATAACCAGGAATTTGGCATGTTAAAATCTGATGTGTTAGAAATTATACCCATCTTTGGCCGCTTGCCAAACAAAC
>CAZTIE010000152.1:0-3340 GCA_964613645.1 uncultured Verrucomicrobiales bacterium | reverse complement strand
CCAGGCATTTAATAAAAATATCAACCGTGTTGCACTTCAAACTTGAATGTGGCGAGTACTTTGTTTTTAGTTGAGGCAAAAATGTTTGTCAGTATTGATAGTAAGAGTGTCAATATAAAAAGTTTCATTATTGTATATCCTTGTTAAGACAAATGTTATAAAAAAAATATCTCAAATAATTAGTCCTGGCAAGTGAAAACTGTGTAATTTTACTGCATATGAGGTTTATTTAAGGCGGCGTTACGACCAACAACTGGTTGCATGTTGATGATTTGATTTGAGTAATTTATAGTTAAAATAGTTTTAAGATGTCTTTTGCAACGGTTAAAACGACTTCAACCATAATCAAAATAATAATAATCCATTCTAAAAAGGATGAGTGAGAATGGTTCAGCTCTGTTGATAGAAAATTATGCAACTCGTGTACGATATCCAGACGCTTGTTTAAAATTTCAAGTCTATTATCTAAATCCATATAGTTTACAGACATTAAATAAAAAGACTCATAATTTGGACGGCGCCAGAAGAAATCAGGTGTATCTAGTAAGTCGCAATCGAGATTAATATTGTTACGTTCTTGAAATAACGTGCCAATTAATTGGGATAGCTTGCGCCTTGAAAGGGTTGTTTTCCCGTGCTTTTTAATTTGTTCTGGTAAAAAACGTGTCTCTTTAATGGTTTTAAGAACAGATTGTTCGAAAGTCTTAAGTTTTACAGATTGAGCTAAGCCATGTGAAAAAGAAAAACGAATATCAATATCCTGGGATTCTAGTTCAATTAAATCATCCTCATGATGTATTTGTGTGTTTTCTCCATATTTCACTTTACACTGATCTTTAACTGAAGTTTCTAATATGCCGTTTGAAACTTCTTGGCAAAGATCTAGCGTCTTTTCCTCGACCGTTTTATTGCTGTTCCATATAACGTAACAACCATAAGAGAAGACAAACACATCACTTTGGGTGCCAAAATCAATATGTACAACATCTTCATATTGTGTGAAGTGTATCTTTTTGTTATTAAGGTTGGTAATTAAAGAATGTAAGTCGTAAGATGCTGCAGAGCAATGTGATGATATAAACATAAAAAAATAAGTTATTGAACTAATGTATATTGTATATGGAATATTTTTTAAGCGCAAATTAGCATGTGATAAATATAAAAAGGGGGCTAAGAAATAGCCCCCTCCTTTACAATTAACAGCTATGAAAAAAATTACTTTTCTTCCTTTTGAGCTATTGTTTTTTTAGCAGCAGCCTTTTTTGCTGGTGCTTTTTCTTCTTCTGTATCTGTTTGCGCTTTAGCTTTTTTAGCAGGCATTTTTTTTGCTTTTGGCTCAACAGTTTTTTCTGCCTTCGCTTTGTTCATTGCAGCACCCAAGATGTCTCCAAGACTAGCGCCACTATCAGAAGAACCGTATTCGTTTAATGCTTTCTTTTCTTCGTCAATTTCGCGTGCCTTAATAGATAGGGTCATCTTACGCGCAGCTTTATCAACTGTCATGATTTTTGCATCGATTTTTTCATCTTTTGCAAAACGATCTGTACGTTGATACTCGCGATCACGGGATAAATCGATTTTTTTAATGTATCCAGGTATACCGCCAGCAGAAACAACTTCCATGCCTCTGTCATCAATCGCTGTGATTGTAACCGTTACAGTTTCACCCTTTTTAATTTCAGCCATGCCTTCGGCTAAAGGGTCACCTGTTAGTTGTTTAATGCCTAAAGAGATACGCTCTTTTGTTGCGTCAACATCCAAAACTTTAACTTTAACCATTTCACCCTTTGTGAATGATGAAAGCACTTTATCGGGATTTTCTTCCCATGTGATATCGCTCATGTGAACCATGCCATCAAGGTCTTCCATCACGCCAACAAACAAACCAAATTCAGTAATGTTTTTAATTTCGCCAGTTAGTTCTGCGCCAACTGGGTATTGAGCTGTGAAAGAGTTCCAAGGGTTTTCAGTTGTTTGTTTGAGCCCAAGACTGATACGACGTTTGTCTGAATCAACATCTAAAATAACAACGTTAACTTCATCGCCAACAGTTAAAATTTTTGATGGGTGAATGTTTTTCTTCGTCCAGCTCATCTCTGTAACGTAAATCAAGCCTTCAATACCATCAGTCATTTCAACGAATGCACCGTAATCAGCAACACTTGTTACTTTTCCGTTGATACGTTGACCAACTTCAAATTGGCCTTTGATTTCTGTCCACGGATCAGCAAGAAGCTGTTTCATGCCAAGGGAAATACGTTGTGTTTCTTTATTAAAGCGAATAACTTGTACTTTAATTTCTTGCCCAACACTTAAAATATCAGATGGGTGGTTAATGCGCTTCCATGAAATATCTGTTACATGCAGAAGGCCATCAACGCCTCCAAGGTCTACGAAAGCACCATAGTCTGTAATGTTTTTCACAACACCGTCTAGTACTTGACCATCAGATAATTTTGAGACGAGTTCTGTGCGTTGTTCTGCACGTGATTCTTCAAGAACTGAACGACGTGACACAACGATATTGCTGCGTTGCTTATCCATTTTTAAAATCTTAAATGGCTGTTCAATATTTAGAAGTGGTGTAATGTCTTTAATTGGGCGAATGTCAACTTGGCTTCCGGGTAGGAAGGCAACAACGCCTGCTAAATCGACAGCAAATCCGCCTTTAACGCGACCAAAAATAACACCGTTTACAAGAATTTCATCTATGTGTGCTGTTTCCATGTTCGTCCAGGCAGCTTCACGACGTGCTTTTTCTAATGATAAACAAGCTTCGCCATTTTTATCTTCTAGGCGTTCTACGTAAACATCTAATATGTCACCAACACGTGGTTCTTCAGCTTGTCCGCGTGTGCTAAATTCTTTTAAGGGTACCCGACCTTCAGATTTTAGTCCTACATCAATAATGGCAAAATCGTTACGAATACCAACAATCATACCCTTAGCGACTGTTCCTTCTAAACTCTTGCGTGATCCTAAAGATTCTTCTAAAAGGTCTGCGAAACTTTCTGTTGTTTCTACAGCTGTGTTCACTGTCATATAGTTTCCTGATTCATATTTTTTATGCCCGGGAATCATAGCCGGGTCTACTGTTATACAAAAGCAACCTATTGAATATAAGTTACAGTGCTATTGTATATGAAAACCAGTTAATAATCAAAGAAAAAGAGCACTTTGTATAGGTTCAGTAGATATGAGACAGATTTAAGTCTCCCTGATGGTTAAGTTTAAGATACTCCATTGGCGTTAAGTTATTCAAGTTTTTGTGTGGGCGGTAGGTGTTATATAGCCAAATGCTAATGAAATGAGATATAATGGTTTTATTTACCTACTTTCA
>CAZTIE010000151.1:0-3344 GCA_964613645.1 uncultured Verrucomicrobiales bacterium | reverse complement strand
ATTGATTTTAAAAAATAAATATATTTAGGGGTTGTAATTTAAGACAGCATCTTGATTATATATCGTATATCTTAATTTTTTACTCATTCAAAATTTAGCAAATGACGATGACAAATTAACGCTTAGTATAAGTGCATCAGATTTCATTACACCAACATTGTATTTTCTTATAATTTATATGCGGCTATTGATTTATCATTTAATTCTAAACTTAATATGTAAGGACACCTTATTAAAAATTTCACGAGGTACCACAAACAGATATCGTAAAAAAAATTGTTAAAATCAGAAGAACTAGACCCTATATCACCACATAAATTACGTCATTTTCTATTCACATGGATGAAAAAACAAGGCATAGATGATGCACAAATTCAGTTTTATCCTGGGCATGATTCAAGAAAATCATTGGAGATTTATTCAAAATTATCTTTGTCAGTTGTTCAAAAAACGTATAAACAAATTATAAAAGAGTTCCCAATATAAACTTTTTTCAAGAAAACTTATTTCATATGGACCAGTCTGTCAAAATTTTTCCTGTTTTATGAAAAAATCTCCCTTTTACAACTCAACTATTCCTCATTTAAAAGCATAAGAAAAATAAAACAGCTCATTTGTTCTGCCTTCTTTCAATTATGGCTACAAAACGTGACGGCATATTTATTTAATGTGCACACATGAAGCCAAATGGCCGTGTAATGCTCACAATCAATCGTCCTACTTATCGGAGTCGATCCACTTCTTGATTTGAAGGGATACAACGGCTTGCATAAGAGTTACTCCAGGAAATATCATAGAGCCACTTTTAATATGCTACATTTGCAAAATACAGGCCATATGGTGGGGCAGTTTGCCCTGATTTTTTTCGATCTCCGCCTTCTAAAAGGTCTTGAACCCAAGATGGTTTTTCGCGCCCCAAACCAATGTGAACTAAGGTGCCTGCCATAATACGTATTTGATTATGTAAGAAGGATCGTGATGAAATATGAATTTCTATTAAGTCATCTTTTTCAATGACTTCGCATTGCTCCATCGTTTTTACGGGGGACGTTACTTGGCAGTGAATACAGCGAAATGCCGAAAAGTCATGATGGCCAATAAAGTGCTTTGCGGCCTCCTTCATCAGATCAATATTAATAGTTTTTTTAACATGCCAAACACGCTGATCATAAAGTGGTGACGGTGACCTTCTATTTAAAATCTTATAAATATATGTACGGCTTTTTGCCTGGAACCTTGCATGAAAGTCATCAGCGACGATACTCACTTCTAAAATGCTGCAGCCTTTTTCTGACATACAATAATTTAAGCCTTCACGCAGTTTAAGGGGTGGGATCTCTTTTGTTAAATCAAAATGTGCAACTTGCCCAATAGCGTGAACACCCGTATCTGTTCTGCCTGAACCATGCACTGTTACTTGTTCTTGTGCAATTTTTAGAAGCGCTTTTTCAATCAACTCCTGAACACTTATCAATTCTTTTTGGCGCTGAAACCCGTAAAATTTTGTTCCATCATATTCCATTAACACCTTATAGCGTGGCACAATATATAACCTTATGAAATTTTCTTACATCAATGCCGTTACAGCTTTATTTAATCGTGCAACGGCTTTTTCAAGGTCTGACATAGATGCTGCAAATGACACCCTAAAATAAGGTGACAGGCCAAAGGCAGAGCCAGGCACAACCGCAACACCGTAATCAAGGAAGTAGGCACAAATTTCATGATCATTTTGTAAAACTTGCCCGTTAGGCGTTACTTTGCTTAATAAATCTGCACAGTTTATATAAAGATAGAATGCGCCATCGGGCGATTTACAGCTTAGGCCTTCGATATTGTTAATACCCGCTACCAAAACATCGCGCCTGTTTAACAGTTCTTTTTTCCAGGCATCAAGAAATGATAAATTACTATTAAGGGCGATAACCCCCGCACCCTGTGCAATAGAATTTGCATTCGTTGTGCTTTGTGATTGCACTTTCGTCATGGCTTTAATTAAATTCTTGGGGCCAGCACCGTAACCTAAACGCCAACCTGTCATTGAAAATGCTTTGGATAGACCGTTTAAAATTAATGTGCGTTCTTTTAAATCTGGTGCTGCATTTAAAATTGTATAAAATGGCGTATTAAACGTAATATGTTCGTAAATATCATCTGTTAAAATATGCACGTGAGGAAATTCGCGCAATACAACAGCTAGCGCTTCTAATTCTGTCTTATTATAGACAGCACCTGATGGATTTCCTGGACTATTTAAAAATAGCCACTTTGTTTTATCGGTAATGGCGCAGCGCAATTGATCGGGTGTCATTTTAAAGTGAAAACGTTCTTCTGTGTGTACAATAATAGGTGTTCCATTAAATAAAAGAACAACATCTGTATAAGATGGCCAATAAGGAGCTGGAATAACAACTTCGTCATTTTGTTCAATGGTTGAAAGCATAGCGTTAAAGAGGACTTGCTTCGCACCGGCAGATACCATGATTTCATCTAAAGCAAAATTTAAGTTGTTGTCGCGTAAAAATTTATCTTGTATCGCTTTTTTAAAAGCAGGAAGTCCGTCAACAGCTGTATAGCGTGTTAATCCCTGTTCCATAGCTTGGCCTGCAGCTTGTTTTATAAAGTCTGGCGTATCAAAATCTAGTTCCCCAGCTGCCAAAATCAGCATATCTTTACCTTCGGCTTTGGCTTTTTGGGCTTGCGCCATAATTTGAAGTGTTGGGGATAATTTAATACGATCAAGGCGCTTTGCAAGAATACTCATGAATTTTAATACTTTGTTTGCTGATAATTTATACTATCAATAGGGTGCGCTGTTGTCCATTAATCAGTATTTAAAAAACCTTGCAAATTTCATTATGAGTCACTATATTAAGAATCAGAACAATTCAGAAAGGATTTTATCATGAAAGTTCATTACAAGATTAAATTACTAACGGTAGCATTGGCAGTATTATTAAATAGCCATAATGCACAAGCAGCGCAAGAAGCTATTGATGCAGCAGGTTTCATTCGGATTATTCCTACATTAGCGAATTCTGCACACCTTGGTTTAGTGCCTGCTTACTCTGCAGAGGGCATAGGGGATGGCACTATGTGGCAAGGAAGATCTGTTACTTTTAATGGTGAAATTCTTCCAAATTCTGATTTTGTACAAGCTGTGATTGCTTTGCGTCAACCAGGAATACGTGCAAAAACAGATTTTAGCCGTGATATTTTTGCACACGTGACTATTGCTATTCTAAACCAACGTGGTGTTACAAGTGTATCCCTTGGCATGCTTGCAGATACAAGCAATATGGGGCGTCATGTGCGATCTGTTCAACGTGCTATTGGGTGGGATA
>CAZTIE010000150.1:0-3353 GCA_964613645.1 uncultured Verrucomicrobiales bacterium | reverse complement strand
TCATTGGTTGAACACAGGTTCATAATAATGTGTCCTACTTTCCAGGGGCAATCCATGTTTTATTTCTGCCACCCTATTCTCCAGATTTCAATCCAATTGAGCAAGTTTTTGCCACTTTGAAAAAAAACAGAATGCATCAGGACGCAAAATTGACAATTGAGGACACTATTAAATCGTATGGTTTGTTTTTGGAATAGCTATAGTTGCAAATCTTAAAATCAGATATTTTATATCTCGGGCCACGCTTTCTGATGGGGAGGTGTCTTAAGATGAATTCATTGAATTGAACTTCGGTTAATTGAACAGGAATACGAGGCTCAGTGTATGTTCGATGTTTTTTATTCATGGGAAAATATAGATTATTGTTTCAGATTTGATTCTGAAATTATACCACTCTATCCCTTTATCAGCCTAGATCTTACTGTATTCTGCTAACCCGCAACCAGTTGACACTTAAAAACTGTTAATTTTGGTTAATAAATTACAACATATAGATCTATTCAATCTGATGTAAAACACGTATACTTAAGCTCAATTCAATGATTAAGTTTACCTGTCCTAAAATCGATGCTATTATTTTTACATCAACTAGACGTAAATATGATTGCTACCAAGGGATCGTGACTCAATCCCTCCCCGCCGCACGAGACCCCCTATGCTTTTATTGCCTGATTTTTATAGTAACAAAGTAATTTTTAATAAATTCTTAACAATATTAACAATAATCCCAGCTTGGGTGGTTTGACACATAATTAATAATTAGAAAAAGTACACTATATGAAATTCTCTCTTTCCTGGTTAAAAGAACATTTAAAGACAAAAGCCTCTACTGATGATATTGCTAAAGCCTTAACGAATATTGGTTTAGAGGTTGAAGAAATTATTGACCCAAGCCAAAGTTTGAACGGTTTTGTTGTTGGGTACGTTGAATCTTGCGAAAAACATCCTGATGCCGATAGGTTGTCGCTTTGTATGATTAATGATGGCTCAGGAACGTTTCAGCAAGTGATCTGTGGCGCGCCGAATGTAAGAAAAGGTTTACATATTGCTTTTGCACGTGTGGGTTCTGTGGTGCCCTCTACTGGCCAAATTTTAAAAAAAGGAAAACTGCGCGGTATTGAAAGTTGTGGCATGGTTTGCTCTGCAAAAGAGTTACTTTTAGGTGAAGAATCTGACGGCATTATGGAACTTGATACAGCGTCTGAGCCTGGTACAGGGCTTGCTAAAGAGTTTAAGTTAGATAACCCCATATTTGATATTAGTATTACACCAAATCGCGCTGATTGTTTTAATGTGCGCGGTGTTGCGCGCGATTTAGCGGCTTATGGGATGGGAGAATTTATTGATAAAACGGCAGCATTACATATGGATTCTTTTCCCTCTGCCATGAACATTAATATTCACGATAAAGATGCATGCCCTTATTTTTCAGCTATTAAAATAGATAATGTAAAAAACTGTCCAAGCCCACTTTGGTTGAAAAAACGTATTGAAGAAGCTGGCCAGCAGTCTATTTCAGCACTTGTTGATATCTCTAATTTTGTCATGTTTGACTTAGGTCAACCCCTACATGTGTTTGATGCCAAAATGATAGAAGGTGACATTAATGTGCGGTTCTCTGATGATGGCGAAGAATATGTTGCCTTAGATGAAGAAACATATACGCTTAAAAATGATATCGTGATCGCTGATGATAAAAAAATACTCGGTCTTGCAGCAATTAAAGGTGGTTTGCATTCTGGAACGCAAATGGAGACAACCTCAGTTGTTGTAGAAGCTGCGTTATTTAATAAGGTTAATATTGCAAATTCCGGTCAGCGGTTGAATTTATTTTCAGATGCGCGTGCCCGCTTTGAACGTGGGGTTGATACACAGTTTGTGCATAAGGCTTTATCACGTGCTGTGCAACTCATTCAAGAAATCTGTGGAGGAGACGTTATTGGTTTTAGTACAACAGGTTCTCTGCCACAAGACGCACAGCCATTTGAAGTTTCTGTATCTTTCTTATCTCAAAAGGCTGGGCAAGTTTTTACACAAAAACAAGTGGTAACGTACTTAGAAAAACTTGGTTGCAGGGTTTCTGTTAAAGATACAGATGTTTTAACTGTAGGTGCGCCATCTTGGCGTCATGATATCGAACAGCCTGAAGATATCTTAGAAGAAGTTTTAAGATTGCATGGATATGATAATATTCAGGAAGCAACCCTGCCATTAATACCGGTTGAGGATAATTTTACACGCATTCACAACGCAAAACGTCGCTTGATGCATGCCGGCTTAGATGAAGTTTATACATTTTCAATGATTGATGCAAAAACGGCTGATTATTTTAAAGCAGAAAATGTGGTTGTTCCCATTTTGGCACCCTTAAATTCAGAACTTGCTATTTTGCGCCCCAGTTTGATGCCCAGTCTTATAAAAGTGGCGCAACACAATAAGGCAAAAAGTATTGCAAATGTTGCTATATTTGAAGTGGCGCCTGTTTTTTATTTGCATAATGATACGCCCTCTCAAAATATGAGTATGGCCGGTGTTCGCTTTAATAAAACTCATGACGCGCATTGGGCACAAACACCTAGGGTATATGATGTTTTTGATGTGAAGGCAGATGTATTTGACGCGCTTGACGCCTTTAATATTAAAGAATCTAGTTTGCAAATTTCAACAGACACGCCTGATTACTATCATCCAAAACGTTCTGCTTGCTTGAAGCAAGGTAAAAAAAATATTGCTTGTTTTGGAGAGCTGCACCCGAAGGTGCTTAAGAATTTGAATGTAAAAAATCCATGTTTAGGTTTTGAAATTCTAATGCATAATCTGCCAAATGTAAAAGCAAAAATTACGAAAGGCGCTGCGTTTTCACAGTATCAATCTGTAAACCGTGATTTTGCGTTTATTATGGATAAAACAACGCCTGTTACTGATTTAATAAAAACAATTAAAAATGTGGATCAAAAGCTAATTCAAGATGTTTCTGTTTTTGACGTTTATGAAGGTGATAAGCTAGAAGCTGATAAAAAATCTATTGCACTGCGTATTAAGGTGCAATCAGATGATAGAACGCTTACAGATGATGAAATGATGGATATGCAAAATAAAATCATATCTGAGGCTGCAAAAATGAATGCCATTATTCGTGATGGCTCATAAGCTTTGTTCTCGCTCTCAATTCATGTTCGCAATAGAGCATTTTAATAGCCCGTTATCAACCCATGATTTGTGCGCAGATAAGTGATAGCTACCTGCCACACTTGATGCGGGCGCGTGATCACCATACCCCTTAAAAGATAGGGGTACTTTTTATGAGAAGCGTTACTCACCGTCGTTTTTAGGCCTGGATAAATGGCGCAAAT
>CAZTIE010000149.1:0-3362 GCA_964613645.1 uncultured Verrucomicrobiales bacterium | reverse complement strand
GGCATTTAATAAAAATATCAACCGTGTTGCACTTCAAACTTGAATGTGGCCTAGAGAAATTTTGTATTTGTGGATATTTTCCTCGTGTTTCGCTATACTGCATTGTAAAGATGTAAAAAATATTTTGGTAAAAAATCCAAATAATAGAAGGAAATTCAGCATGAGCTGGTTAACAGATGTGGTGCGTCCCAAAATCAAAGCATTAATCCATAAAAAAAAGGATATTCCTGATAATTTATGGTCAAAGTGCCCTAAATGTGAGCATATGCTTTTTCATCGCGATCTGGTTGCGAACCACCATGTATGCCATTACTGTCAAAAACATTTGCGATTAAGTGCAAAAGACCGGTTGAATTTATTATTTGATGATCAAAAATACACAGAAATAGATGTGCCGGAGGTTAAGCAAGACCCGCTACATTTTAAAGATTCTAAACGCTACACCGATCGTTTAAAGTCGTATCGTCAAAAAACTGGTCGTAAAGATGCTGTTATTTTGGCTTATGGGCTTATTGGAGGTCAAAGCACAGTTGTTTACTTGTTGGATTTTAACTTTATGGGTGGACCTATGGGCATGGCTGCTGGCAAAGGTATGCTGATTGCTGCTGAAAAAGCGATTCAAACAAATTCTCCTTTGCTGGTTGTAACAGGTTCTGGCGGGGCACGTATGCAGGAAGGTATTTTATCCCTGATGCAAATGCCACGTACGACAATTGCGGTATCCCAAGTAAAGGAAGCTGGCTTGCCGTATATAACACTTTTAACAGATCCAACAACCGGCGGTGTGAGTGCTTCTTTTGCAATGCTAGGCGATATTGCAATAGCTGAACCTGGTGCCATTATTGGTTTTGCAGGAAGACGCGTTGTTGAAGACACTGTGCGACAAAAACTGCCGGAAGATTTTCAAACTGCTGAATATTTGTTAGATCATGGTATGGTTGATATGGTTGTACACCGCCATAAGCTGCGTGAAAACTTAATTACTCTTTTTTCACACTTATGCTCAAAAAAAGAAGTTTAAAGATAAAAAATACAGTGGACATCTCTATTGAAAAGCTGAAGATTCACAATAAGTCAAACGAGTTTCAATTGGCTATGGACACATACCATAACAATATTTTATACAATAAATTTTTTATAATTTTATCGATCGCTATTGTGGGTATGCAAATTATATCTGTTCTGAATGTGTATCAAACTTTTTATCTGAATAATTATTTGATTGATTCTTTATGTATTATCATAAGCCTTTTTTCTGCCTATATTTTTACAGATTTTATTAATGGTGCTGTTCACATGTATATGGATAACAATACAAATTACAAGTCTATTGTTGGACCCTTTGTCGCAGCCTTTCATATGCATCATCACCATATGAAATATAAAACGCGGCATCCACTTGTTCTGTATTTTGTAGAATCTGGGTCAAAATTTTGGCTTGTTGCTTATTTAGCAGTAGTGATTTTTTTGCAGAATCAACTATCTTTATTCTTATTTATCAATATATTTTTAGTCGCAATCGGTATTTTTTCGTCATTTGCTGAAGTGTCACATTATTGGTGCCATAATGCACATAAAAAAAACACCATTATCAAGATGTTACAAAAATTTAGAATACTGCTCCCTAAAAAACATCATATGATTCACCATCTCCACGACAATGTAAATTATGCATTTTTAAACGGGGTCACCGATCCTATTTTAAATATAATGGCTAAAAAATTATATAAAGGTTACAAAGAAAATTCTGATCTGCATGCATCAGGCTATAAGGGGCGCCAAACAAACAACAGATAATTTGTGAACTAGCAGTGTCAATAATTTAAGATGGGTTTGATAAATCAGGAACCTTGGCATTTTGCCACAGTGTGTCAAAAACTGTATGCGCATTTTTGACAACGTCTTGTTGTTTATGCACCCACCCTAAAGAATTGGCATACTTAAAGTCGTGAGCTGTAAGTGCTAATCCGCCGATAAACATATGACCCAATGCACTTCCATGGTCTAATAAAATCGTTGTACCTGATATGTTCTTTAATACTTTAACTTCAATACCTTGGGATGTGAATAAATTTTCAACAGTATGATCTGATGAAAGTTCAGATGTTATAATTTTAATTTTGCGGCCCATTTTGCGCATTTGAAGTAAGAAATCAACAAAATTTAAATCGTCTAATTTTTGTGTTTGAACGATAATTGTCTGCGTTGAAAGGCGGCACCATTCCTTTAATTTTTCACGGCCTTTTCTGTCTCCAAAGATAATAAGTTGTGACTTGTTATATAAGTGATTATGGTCTTTTAGTGCTGCAGGTTTTTCACCACCAGCACTGACGTTATAATCAAAAACTATTTTTAATGACTGTGCTAAATCTGGATTATTTAAAAATAACCCTTGTGTAAAGTACTGTTGATCTTTCTTCCTAGGAAGGCGGGTTAATATAGAGACTAATTTTCCATCAACAATCACATACGCCATTTTCTGAATACTATATTGAAAGTTTTTATCCTCTAAATCGGGCAGAAAGAATGTTGTGATTTTTGTTGTTTGATAGGCTATATCTTGAATATGAAAATTCTCTGTTGCACTATGTTTGCCTTGTAAACCACCCGATTTTTGAATAAACAAACGAACAATCACCCCCCTATTTTTAGCACTATTAATGGCTTTTATAATTTCAGGATCATCAATAATGTACGCTGCAATATCAATTGTTTCTTTAGCAGAGTTTAAGGCTTCAACAACAGCATTGCGTGTATTTTTTCGTTGAATGGTATAAGCCAATTCTGTGGCAGGTGTTAGGCTTGGAAATTTAATAGCTGTTGAGGTAGAGTCCTTTCCACCTCCATTATTTTTAACAATGACCGTATCAGCAGCAGTTGGTGCTCTAGAGCCCGGGACAGAAACAGAACCCGCATGCAACGCAGATAAAAAGAACAAGGTTAATAATAGTGAAGGGTGACGCATGTGTAACTCTTAAATTAAATCTATAGATACAGTCTAACAGCCGCTTAAATATATGCCAATACAGACAAAAAACCTGTACTTAGTTTCTAAGTACAGGCTGTGTAATTAAATGGTTATAAATTAATTACCATTTTTTAAACAATCGTTTAACTTCTGCCATAGGTCTTTGCACAACATTTTGCACCACTTTTTCTACATCTTTTCCTGCTTTGTGTGTCGCATTTTGAATACTCTGTTGTGTCGCATGAGCTTTGCTTTCCTCATCTGCAAAATCAATACCATCAGATAAATGTACTATACCGGTGTAGCCTAAAGCTTCCATAACAGTTTGCATATCTGTATTATCCCACCCAATAGCACGTTGAACAGATCGCACATGACGCCCCATATTGCTTGT
>CAZTIE010000148.1:0-3368 GCA_964613645.1 uncultured Verrucomicrobiales bacterium | reverse complement strand
ATCAAACATGGCGTACAACGTATAGATGGTGGTAATGAATATCTTGTTTTTCAAAAAGATAAAAAATAATGCGTATATTATTCTTCGCTGAAATTCACGATTTTTGTTTTGTCTAATTTAAACTGTCTGTCCTCAAATTTCGTATCATGGTTAGATATACTTAAAACAACATATTGGCTTGGTTTATCACCTGTTGCTGGTATGATTGCATAGTAGATGCGCATTTTCTTACTTAAAGCACAGTGGTGGACATCATATTTAGTAGCATCTATATGTGCTAAAAAAGTACCTGCTCTATATTTTTCTGGTGTTTCTCCAAAACGTAGAAGGCTAAATGCTTCTGTTATTTTAGACTGCAGCACTTTAAGTGTTCCCTTATCTAAAGTTGATTCATAGTTAGATAAATCATAAATTTCATGTTCAACAGCTTCTGCCATTACTGGTGTTGTCATTGCAACGGCATCCGCAAATTTATCATTAGTCGCTAGCGCAGTTTGCATAGCTTTTGATAATACCCTCAGGTAGGTTTGATCCTCCTGTTCTTCTAATGTTTTTCTTGCCGTTTGTTCTGCTTCATAATACGCTACAATATCAGTTTTCTTTTGATGTTCAAAAGCCTTTTTAGCTTCTGCAGCAGGATCCACTACTAGTTTTGGATAAGCGTCCCTTAAATGTCTACGACAAATCTCGTTCCATTTAGCACGTTCTGCCTCTTCAGTTTTGGGCGTCTTGTTATAAAGCTCTCGTGCAGCGTCTGCTAGTGCTGATGATGAAGCATCCGTATTTACTAAAAGACAATAGTAGGACTCTTTTTCTGCATCATTTGCACGCCTAAGCATGTCAGCGTGCTTTACTAAGTTTTCGTTAAGCAAGCTTACAGTTAGTAAAACTTTATCACGCATTCCTTTAACTGCACAATTTTGATCATATTGCGTCTGCGTCGTCACGTGAAAATGACATTCTTTACCTACTTTTCTTCTGGTCTTTCTATTTACCTGACTTCCGTCAATAGGTGGTTGATTAAAAGTACGTGGTAATATTGGAAGTGCAGATAATATGCCTTCTAAACGAGTTTTAATACTTTTTATTTCTTTTTCTGTCGTATCTATTTCTTTAACAAGTTGTATTGCTAATTGTTTTTTTCGATTAATTTCAAATGATAGTTCTCTTGTTTGTTTAGGTTGCGTGATATAGGAATGCTTAATCACAATAGATTTCATATAAGCCTGCATTAAAGAATTTAGTTTTTCCCCGAGCATTAGCACCTCATCTATTAAGGGTTGGTGTTGCTTCGTAAAATCTATTTGTTGCTGAAGAGCTCTTTCTGCTGTCACGACAGAAGTGCTGTTTTGTTCTTCAGGTACAGCTGCTATAGCAGAGTTAAATGATACCATAGATATGATAATAGACATTTTATGCATATGAATTCTTTTCTTATGAATTTTTTTTAGTATAGTGAATATCTGGAACTTAGTCAATCATTTTTTCAAACAGCTTATGCCAGTTTTGTTTAGCATTTAGTCGCATCAGGACAGATCCTATGCCAACGGCGGCGCGGTCCATAAATACAAATTCTTGGGGGGGGCGGATGCCGCCAGCTTTATGCAAAGTATTATGAACTTTTTGTGCCATCTGCCAACCATTTTTCCCATTATTTGTTTGCTGAATAGTACGGACACTGTCATCTAATAAGGGATCATAAAGCATTCTTGCCCAATTTGTGATGATATCAATAATTTCCTTATTAAGGTTGTGGAATCCCCACTGTGTATAAGCATGAACAGCTAATTCTTGATCATTATGTTTTAATGCATTATATAGGTTTTTAACGCCGTCAATAAAGATATCTGGAAAATAACGAACACAGCCAAAATCTAACAATGTAAGCGTAAGGGGCGCAGCCTTTGACACCAGGTAATTGCCGGGGTGGGGGTCTGCGTGAATCATCCCCTGCGTATAAAAGGGTTCATACCACGCTTGAAACAAAAGCTTTCCAAGGTCGTCTCTATATTCTTGGGGGGCGTCCAATTTGGTAAATATGGATTCTCCCTCTATCCATTCAAGCGTTAATAAACGATCTGTGCATAAGGCCTCATAAGGGGTAGGGATGTTAATGCGCGGATTATCTTTAAAAAAAGTATCGTAAATTTTTAGATTTTTCAGCTCATTTTTATAATCAAGCTCTTCAAATAGGCGTTCTTTGATTTCTTTTTTAATATCAGCTGTTTTGATAGCGTCATTAAATTTTTCATACATATTAAAAATGATATGAAGCTGCCCAAGATCAGCCTCTATTAAACTGGCCATTCCAGGGTACTGCAGCTTACAGGCCAAGCTGTTCCCATTTAAATCTGTCGCTTTATGAACTTGCCCAAGGGATGCTGCAGCACACGCTTTAAGATTAAAATCTTGAAAGTTCTTTTGCCAATCAGCACCAAGCTCTGCTTGCATGCGACGTTTAACAAAAGGAATGCCCATAGATGGTGCTTGGGATTGTAGGGGTAACAGCTCTGTTGCATATTCTTCAGGCAGTGCGTCAGGAATCGTTGCCAGAAACTGAGCCACTTTCATAAGCGGGCCTTTTAAGTTGCCTAATGTTTTACGCAGTTCCTTTGAATATGCAGCGTCGTTTAAAGGGATGTTTAAATATCTATCGCCCGCTAAGCGCGTTGCCATACCACCCACGGCGCTGGTTGTTTGCGCGTAACGTTTAAGTTTAGAAAAAGTTGACAGATTGTCCATATTAACGAAGTTTAAGGGTTGAAAGGCCAACTAAGGCTAGGATGACAGATATTATCCAAAAGCGAATAACAATGGTGGGTTCTTCCCACCCTTTTTTTTCAAAGTGGTGATGAATAGGGGCCATTAGGAATATCCGCTTTTTTGTCATTTTATAGTAGCCTACTTGAATGATGACAGAGATTGCCTCTATCACAAACAGGCCGCCAACAATGGCTAGAACAAATTCATGCTTGGTAATGATTGCTGTCATACCAAGGGCACCGCCCGCTGCAAGGGAGCCTGTATCGCCCATAAAAACTTTTGCAGGCGGGGCATTAAACCACAAAAACCCAAGGCCAGCACCCACAATAGCCCCTAAAAATATAGCTATTTCGCCGGTGTTTTGAATGTGGTGAATTTGTAAGTAATTCGAAAATACAGCATTACCAACAAGGTAACTTATTAAAGCAAAACAAGATGCTGCAATCATGACAGGTACAATAGCCAATCCATCAAGACCGTCCGCCTCATTCACAGAAAAAGCCGTCGCAACAATAACAAGAATAAAAAATGGGACATACCAAATACCAACGTTAAAGTCTCCCATGAAAGGGATGTGCAAAAGATCCCAATCAAGTTTAAAATAA
>CAZTIE010000147.1:0-3372 GCA_964613645.1 uncultured Verrucomicrobiales bacterium | reverse complement strand
ATCTTTAATGCGAATTTTACTAAAGTAATTGTTTTGATCTGTTGTCGTTGTTCTCACTAGCTTTTGAAGTGTCTGTAATCCGCCAAAGCTCATATCCAGCTTTTCTTCAGCAATGATAGAAGTACTGCATAAGACAGCAAAACAGCATAAAAATGTAAACTTCTTGAACAGGTACTTCATTAAAAATGACTAAATCAAACTAATATATCTACCTAACCCTATGCAATTACCATGCCAACTTTTTTCTTTAATATAGATAGACTCTAAAGCAATCAAGCTTTATATTAAAAATATTAAATGGATTGTAATATATAATGAGCCAAAACAAGAAAGTTACCCAAATTAATAAAGCCGTCCACATTTTATCAAGTGGGGGGATTTGCGCAATCCCAACAGAAACTGTCTACGGCCTTGCAGCTGATGCAACCAATAGTGATGCTGTTGCCAAAATTTATGCTCTAAAAAACAGACCAACATTCAATCCCTTAATTGTTCATGTGTCATCTATAGATCAAGCTATTGAGTTTGCACAGATTTCAACAGATCATCAGACAATTTGTTCATATTTTTGGGATAAAAACTTGCCGTTAACAGTTGTTATGCCCTTACGCGACAATCATAAAATTTCTCCTCTTGCAACAGCCGGCCTTAACACCATAGCCGTACGTAAGCCCAGCCATCCAATAGCACTTGATATTATTAATCGCGTTGGCCTTATAGCGGCACCAAGTGCCAACCAATCCAAGCATATCAGTCCAACGTCTGCAGACCATGTGCGTAAAAGTTTTGGCGATAATGCGCCCTATATTGTTGATGGTGGCCCTTGCACCGTTGGATTAGAATCAACTATTTTAGATTTAAGCAGCGCAAAGCCATGTGTATTACGTGCTGGCGGCGTTACAACAGAAGATCTGGACACATACTTTAAAATGCCGCTAAGCATTGCCTCAGAAACAATAAAGGCGCCGGGCATGATGAAAAAACATTATTCCCCGGGATGTCCAGTTATTTTAAACGCAAAGACCATAAAGCCAGGAGATATCTTGTTAGGGTTTGGACCAAACACCCCAGAGTGTGCCACACTCAATTTAAGTCCAACTGGAAACCTAACTGAAGCTGCCACAAACTTATTTGACGCCCTTTATAAATTGGAAGCCATGAAACCAAACCGTATTCTTATTTCTCCTATACCAATGATAGGTCTTGGCATTGCCATTAATGACCGCATTTCAAGAGCAGCCTCACATGATTAAAAAAAATCCATTAAAAGCAGCATTATTTATGCTAGGTTGGTCAAGCTTTTACGTGGTTTCCATGACTCTCAATAAGTTTATCAGCAAAGAGACACCAACAGCCATTATCGTATTTTATCGTATTTTCATTGCTTTAATATGGCTATCACCTATCATTATCAAAAATGGTGGACTTCATTTATTAAAATCAAAAATACCACACTTTCACATTATCCGTGGCATCTTAACGGCACTTACAACAGGATGTACTTATTATGCTTACCGCTACTTACCCCTTGGCACAGCAACTAGTATAGGATTGTCAGGCCCTTTATTTGTTAGCTTAATGGCAGTCTTATTTCTACATGAAAAATTTACAATCAAAAAAATATTCTGTATACTATCTGGTTATGTTGGCGTGTTGATTATTGTAAAACCCGGTTCTGTTCATTTATCATCAGATTTAACCTTAGCTTTACTTGCAGCCGTTGTTGGAAACTTCTTAATTGCCGGTCATGTCATTCTGTTAAAAATTGTGTCAAAAACAGATAGCACGTACACTATTTTATTTTACAATACACTTGTTCCCCTATTATGTTGGAGTGGCTATATTTTAACAGATTCTGCCTTATACCAATGTTGCTACCAAATTCCAATACAAGATCTTCAGTTTTTAATTGGTATTGGTCTTGCAGGCCTATCCCTTCAGTATTGCTATACAAAAGCCATGACATTTGAAGATGCATCCTTTGTATCCCCACTCGAATATACGCGTATTGTGATGGCCATTCCATTAGGTTTCTTTATTTTTAATGAAAGCCTAAACCTTTATGTAATTATGGGTGCTGGAGTCATTATAGCATCAAGCTATAGCCTACTGAGAATAGAACAAGCATCCAGCAATTAATTTAGTCTATTTTGACTATCAACAACACTGTTTTTAATAGTTTTCTTATTCTGTTTCTTATAACCGCAAAAGTTGTTGAATACGTTTTTTTCTTGCCTTTTCTTCAGCAGGAGTCCTCTTTAAAGGTGCAGCAGGAATAGTTGGTGGAATAACAGGGTGTCCGTGAGGTTGCATTTTCGGTATTATAGGCTTAACAGGTTGTAAGATAATATTTAGTGAGAACGGTTGATCATATTGACATAAATCACGTGCAAACTGTGAACATAGAACTGACCAATTATAATTTTCATCAGAAATTATTATTTTACGCTCAAATTGACCTACATCAACAAAAGATTTGCGTTCCTTATCAAACTTAATCCTTTGTTCTACATGCGTTTTCAATATGTCTCTCTGACTTAATGCTTGATAACGTTCTACAAAATCCTTTTCTGCCTTTTTTTCACCATCAATTTTACGGCGAACTGCTGCAAGAAGAATTGATTGTTTTTGGATTGCAAGATCATATAATCGAGTATGTTCTTTCTCTATTTCTAACCTTTTACACTCTTCTGTCTTAGTGCCAGTCGCACCTATTTCTAAAGTATCTTTCTGCATTTGCAGTCTACTGCATAAGTCTTCATTTCTTGACTTTTTTATTAAAAGATCTGCAAGTCCTACTTCAATGTCTCCCTCTTGTTTTATCAGTTGATCCAAAAATTGGTTTTTTATATATAACATCTCACTATCATCAAATAAAAAACCATCTTCATAAGTATCATCACAGTTGATTGGGGTATTGGGAAATAATGGGCGCTGATTTAACATCATTAAAACAGCACAATTTCTGAATATTAAATTCTTTGGGAGAGACGCAATGCAAGAAACGACATTGTCTTGTGATTGTCGTGAAAGACGTTGTGTAGAAAGAGAGAGAACCTGATCAGCTTTGTGTTGCATAACCTCTGGTGATAAACGGCAAACACTAGCCCCATTTTCAAAAGGTACCACTCTATGATTTTGTGATGAAGAAATATTGGAACGTCGTTCCGCCTCTGCGGCATATATTCCAGAAGTAAATAACAATGAGTAAACAAATTTTCTAAATTTCATTCTATAAAGTCCATTACAATATTATATATTACTAATATAGTATAGTTAAATATAAAAGCAATGTTTTTTATTTAATTAAAATTGACTACGCCACATTCAAGTTTGAAGTGCAACACGGTTGATATTTTTATTAAATGCCTG
>CAZTIE010000146.1:0-3396 GCA_964613645.1 uncultured Verrucomicrobiales bacterium | reverse complement strand
AGGCATTTAATAAAAATATCAACCGTGTTGCACTTCAAACTTGAATGTGGCCGGTGACGTAGGTCTAAGATATAGGACATAACATAAACTCTTTTTTGACTTAGTATACTGCATATGGCTTGTTTTTGGAATGACTATATATCGGTTTTACAGTAAACAATATGTTGATACCCATCATTTTTGTTGCGTAAAAGCAACAATGACATGAACTTCTGACCTGTGGGTTTGATATTAAGTAGAATGATCATATTGCTTCAGATATCCTAAGAAAATATTGTTGAATATGATCATCACTTCATGGAAATTTTGCCCACAACTCTACACAGCTTTGCATGGCATTTTATTAAAAAGCACAAATTAGCATTCTTTGTATTTTTTACAGCACCGCTTTTATCAATTTCAGAAGCTGTCATCATGCCCTATGCTTTTAAAATTGCGATTGACGCTTTTTCACAATACGATCAAAACCGTTCTATGATTATGGAGGCGCTTACACTCCCCATTTATATGATTGTTGGATCATGGTGCACCCTTATTATTGGTTGCCGTCTGCAAGAATGGTGGCAAACATCTGTTTTACCAAAAGTGGAATCTGATATAAGAATGTCGGTCACAAAATATGTGATCAATCATAGCTATACCTTTTTTTCAAATCACCTATCAGGAAATATTGCCAATAAAATCGCTGATATACCACGTGTTATAGATACATTATCAACTGCACTTAGATGGCACGTCATTGCTTCTTTTAGCGTAATTGTCGCAACACTGATTATGGCGCTCACAATCAGTCCTATTATTGCGTCCATTATTGGCCTATGGGTTGTAGTCGATATACTAGTATCGTTATCTTTTGTACGCTATATTAATACCGTCAGCAGGCAAAATGCAGAAGACAAATCGCAACTTTCAGGCAGAATTGTAGATACAATTGCCAACATATTAAGCACAAAA
Organism: uncultured Verrucomicrobiales bacterium; assembly: GCA_964613645.1. Lineage (GTDB taxonomy): Bacteria > Pseudomonadota > Alphaproteobacteria > Paracaedibacterales > UBA11393 > UBA11393. The sequence continues at coordinate 2,442 of CAZTIE010000146.1, read as the reverse complement.
CTTTTTGTAAAAAGATATCAGGAATTACAAAACATACAAAAATTTCAAGACAAGGAACAGCATAGTAATAGAAAAGCGAAATGGCGCATTCTTGTCTTTCATACTTTTGTGGATTGGCCCGTCACTGTTATGTGGGGTTTTATGGGTTATGTTCTGATTGACTTTTGGCAAACAGAACGTATTACAACAGGCGATGTTGTTTTCATTTTTAATGCCATTTGGGGGATTATGTTCCGCCTCTGGTTTTTGGGTGAAGCCTTAGCGGGTATGTTTAAAGATTACGGAGTTGGAACGCAAGCACTAAACATTCTTTTAGAGCCTCATGACATTACGGACAAGGCAAACGCTAAAGTATTAGATGCACCGCACGGAAGCATTCAACTAAAAAATGTTTATTTTCAGTACAATGAAAACAAAAATACTTTTAGAAACAAAACAATTGCAATTAAACCTGGCGAAAAAGTTGGCCTTGTTGGTTTTTCAGGAAGCGGGAAAACGACGTTTGTACACCTGTTATTACGTTTTTTTGATATCCAATCTGGCGAAATCAGTATTGACGGACAAAATATAGCAGACGTTACACAAGATTCTTTGCGTGACAATATTGCAATGATTCCGCAAGACCCTAGCTTATTTCACCGTTCTATTATGGATAACATTCGTTACGGGAATATGGATGCCACTGATGAAGAGGTTATACGAGCATCAAAAAGGGCACACTGCCATGAGTTTATCGAACAATTGCCAGAAAAGTACGAAACGCAGGTTGGTGAGCGCGGTATCAAGTTGTCAGGCGGGCAGCGTCAAAGAATTGCGATTGCACGTGCTATGTTAAAGCGTGCACCAATTCTCATTTTAGATGAAGCCACAAGTGCTCTTGATTCTGTAACAGAGCGTCATATTCAATCAGCACTTCGTAATTTAAGCACATCGCAAACAACGATTGTTATCGCCCACAGATTATCAACTCTATCTGACATGAATCGTATTTTAGTATTTGATGACGGTAAAATCGTTGAGGATGGCTCACATGACGCACTATTGAAATTAAATGGGCACTATGCGAGCATGTGGAACATGCAGGCTAATGGATTTTTACCAGAGTAAAATGCTTAACCTCTTTGTTTTTGTGAGTGCCAATATAAAACATGCTAAAACCTTGGACAATTGAAAATGAATCCAGTATCTTGAAGGAACTATATAAGTGATTCTTGCAAGGAAATTTGGTTTTGAAAAAAGGCGTATTACTGGTAAATCTTGGAACACCCGATGATGTAAAAGTAAGTTCTGTTCGTAGGTATTTACGTGAATTTTTGACAGATCCACGCGTGATAGATCTGCCTTTTTTTGCGCGTTATGCATTGGTTTTTTGCGCAATATTACCCTTTCGGCCCTTTAAAACAGCCAAAGCATATCAAAAAATATGGAAAGATGATTCGCCAATAAGAATCATCACAGCTAAAACGTCAAATTTGCTCTCTAAAAAACTGGGCGATAACTATCAAGTTGAATATGCTATGCGATACGGCGCTCCATCTATTGCATCTATTATACACAAATTTCAGAATTGTGATCAGCTGACGGTACTGCCATTATTTCCACACTATTCCTCCGCTGCTACAGGTTCAGCAATAGAGAAAACATTAAAAGAAGTTGCAAAATTATGGAATATTCCAAACGTTAATGTTATCAACCAATTCTATCATGATACTGGCTTTATAAACGCAAGTGCGCAGCATATTAAAACACATTTAAAAGATAAAAAAACGTTTTTGCTCTTTAGTTATCATGGGCTTCCTGAACGACATATTCAAAAGAGTGGTTGCACATCTATGTGTAGTGGTACCAAAAAATGCCCTGAAATATCTAATCAAAACGCTTGGTGTTACCGTGCGCAATGTTACGCTACAACACGCCTTATTGCAGATAAATTAGCACTAACGCCTGATATGTTCATGACATCATTTCAATCAAGATTGGGTAAGACACCCTGGATACAGCCCTATACGGACCATGTGCTTAAAGAATTGGGACAAAAAGGTGTTACAAATTTAACCATTGTCTCTCCTTCTTTCGTTGCAGACTGCCTTGAAACCTTGGAAGAACTGGCAATTCAACTAAAACAAGAATGGATAGCTCTTGGTGGTACATCGTGCATTGTGATACCTTGCCTCAATACAAATACACTATGGATAGATGCCTTAAGCTCTATCATTAACAAGGGTGCAATAACGATTAAATCTTTTCATGATAAATGTATCGCAGAATACGTATCAACTACTACCGGCTAAAGCCGGTAGTAGTTGATTCTTTTTATTGGGCGTTTTAAAACCTGAGCAGGGGGCTCGTCAGCTTTGACATATCCACTTTTCATGATGTATTTTTGCAAATATTTTGCAATCACTTCAAGTGCTGCTCCCATTTTCAAAACCCAGGAACTTA
>CAZTIE010000145.1:0-3432 GCA_964613645.1 uncultured Verrucomicrobiales bacterium | reverse complement strand
GAAACGTAAGCGTATGGCGATCTACACCTGATTATCTAGCGTAAGATTCTGCGGCAGTAATGCTTGATAATCTTCTTCAGTCTTGCAAGATCTGATTTTATGCAGCATCTGCGTAAGATATTGTTGAGGATCTATTTTGTTGGCTTTGCATGTTTCTATTAGCGAGTAGAATGTAGCACCCGCTTTAGCACCAACTGGGCTACCCATAAAAAGCCAATTTTTGCGGCCCAACGTGAATGGCCTAATCGCATTTTCACAAAGATTGTTATCGATCTCGATGCGACCATCTTTAAGAAAATTTGTCAGTTGTTGCCAGTGGTTAATACAATATCGTATTGCCTTACCAATCTTCCCTTGCTCAGATGTTTTTGGTAGATGGTGATCTAACCATTGTTTAAAGGCCTCAAATATTGGTTTTGATTTTTTATTCCTAAGTTCATAGCGTTTTTTAGGCGATAAATTGTTTTCACGAGCATATGCCTCTATTTTGTAAAGCTGCTTATAAAAAGCAACACCTTCTGCAGCAAGGCCTGGTGTTTTTGATAGCTTAACAAGCTCAGCAAAATTACGTCGCGCGTGTGCATTGCAGCCAACAGCAGTAATTTTATTATTTTTATCAGCCCAATTGTAACCAGAATAAGCATCTGTTTGCAGATATCCAGAAAAACCAGATAAAAACTGTGCTGCATGATAGCCGCCACGTGTTTCTTGATATTCGTAAACAATAATCGGACCATCCTTGTTGCCACCGCGGTAACACCACATATAGGATTTTTGAGTATTTTTACGATTATCTTCTTTCATTACTTGCACAGTGGTCTCATCCGCTTGTGCATAGTCATAAGCTACAATAGCCTTTTGAAGCTGTTTTACTAGTGGCTCACATAACTCTGCTGCTTTTAACACCCAGCCACATAAGCTGCTTCTTGGTAAGTTAACAGCAATGCGCTCCCACATTTTCTCCTGACGATACAAGGGTAAATGATCACAGTATTTCGCAATAATAATATGAGCAACTAACTCGGGTGTAGCTATGCTCTTTGGTAAAAGTAACGCTGGCATTGGTGCGATTTTGACATTTTCCTGACAAGGTTTGCAGGCATATTTTGGACGCACATGCTGAACAATAGATAATTGCGCTGGAATATACTTTAATTGCTCAGTAATTTCTTCGCCAATTCTTACCAAGCACTGTCCACAAGAACAAACTTTATCTGCATCAGGTATATCATGAACAATTGTTTCTCTGGGTAAATCTTCTGGTAGTTTGCAGCGCTTGGGTTTCTTTTTTCTGGTATGTTCAGGAATAGTAATTTCTTCCTGGGTATCTGCTAGCTGCTCTTTTACAGACTCTGGAAGCTCAATGCCTGGTTCATCAAACAACCCAGGCTGCAGTACATTTTTTTCTGATGATGAGGCAAACTGTTTTTGTTTGGCTAAGCGCAGCTGTTCTAAAATATTTTCATATTTGGACTTATAAGACTGCGCTTCTTGCTGCAAGGAAAGTATCATTTCCTTAAGTTTTTCAGGTGATTCTGGTAGATTGTTCGCATAAATTTTCATACGCGCATTATAACAAAAACGCTATAAAAACAGGAGTTTTTTTATAAAAAATTCTCTGGCGTTACTGCATACAGCGCATCTAATCTGGAGTATTTGTCGCTCGCCAAAACCCACTCAAAATGCTCTGGTGTCATTTCTATCTTCCCCGAAGCATTTTTAGGAAATACAAACTTGCCTTTCTCAAGACGTCGATACCAAAGCGTAAAGCAATTGGTTTCGTAATATAGCGCTTTAATCTTGTCACCGCGTTTGTTACGAAACAAAAACAAATGACCAGATGCTGGATTCATAGCAAGAACATCAGCTATTAGAATCGATAACCCGTCAATCGACTTACGCATGTCGGTTGGCTCATTGTAGAGATAAATATGCGCATCCTTAGGTATTAGCATGACAATAACACCTCCAACAAACGCTTTAAATATGTAAGATCAGTATCTGGTTTGATTTCACAAGAAAAACCATTGGGTAATGTAATTATTAAGACATCATTTTTAGCCGAAGACTTTGTAACTGTGGGCTTTAATTCAATTGGGGTGATGGAAGGTAATGATGATTCTGCCTTACTGTTTTCCTTTTTAAATTTCGCACGGTAAGTGGACATCGTTGAATCAGCAATCCCTCGCTGATCACAAAATTGTTTTTGACTTAAGCCGCTTTGTTCATGCTCTGCAATTAATTGTCGCCACATCGCGTGACGAGGCGTGTCTTGCTTGCTCATTTGTGTTACCTCCATTTATTTATGATGGAGATATTTTCTAATAAAGCGACTTTAAATTGGAGATGTAGTTGGCAGAACGCTTACTCTGAAACAACAGTGTTTTCTATTAGATCCCACGCACGTGATACTGATAACTCATGAATAAAATTACTAAATGCATCGTTGATTAATTTTAGATTTCCAACGTACATAAAATTTTCATCAATTGTGAGAAGGTGGTTGTATCCGATATTTGACATCTGTGACATTTTTTCTGTGCCAAAACCAAACGCATCGGATAATATGCACGCAATCAATGCTAATGGACTTGGGTGTTTGTGTTTTACATAGCGATCTTTTTGACTTTCAAATAATTTCCAAACATCAAGATAATCCCCCATGAATTTAAAAACATCGGCAATATCTCTTTTTGGCAGCCCGTCAAAAAATGTGGATTTTTCAGTTTCATCGGTATCGTATGTTAATTTCCACGTGATATTTCCTTTATCGTCAGTTTCAAGCTCGATACTTTTATTGGTTCCATCTGCAATATTTTTATTGACTTGAATCCATGCGTTTTCTAAGTCAGATAATGCTTGATCTAAACGCTCATCACAATACACAGGAATTTTTTTATACCCATATTCTTCGCAAATTTCTACCGCATTATCAACAAACTCATCTGGTACTAAATCATAATCTAAATCGCAATATGAAACGCTGTCATTACAAAATAAACGACCTCTATCGAGTTGGTGATACATTTTGTCATAAACATAAAATTCAAATCGCGCAGTGTTTATTTCTTCTGAGTTATCAGTGGATTTTAATAATTCAGATGCACTTTTTGGGAGCTTCTTAATTAACGCATCAGGCAATGATTTTGATAAATCGGGGTTTGGTTCTTCAGATATAAAATGATCGCGCAATGTTTTAATTAATTTTACGATTAAAGCGTCATCTTTATAAAATTCTAAATCGACAGCCAATAAAATGGGGCGAAAATACATAGCGATTCGTCTAGCTTGAGATTCATAATACTTCCATTTTTCAGACTTTTTATCAAAGCCAGTACCAGAAATTAAATCAGCAATTGCCACTTGTTTTTCTTTGGGTAAAATATCAAATCCGAGCTGCCTGTATTCTTCAGTTGTTATGTTTTGTTTTAT
>CAZTIE010000144.1:0-3451 GCA_964613645.1 uncultured Verrucomicrobiales bacterium | reverse complement strand
AATAATTTTATTTCTCGAAATAGGCCTTTAGTATTTCAGTTGCTATAGTAAACGACGCCTTGCTGTCACCGTAATACTGTGTGACATAGCATAGGTTCGGTTTACTATTCAATTCAATCACAATTATTTTTGATGGATCAATGAGTGTACCCTTAATGAACACATCAATTCCGACACTATCAATTCCTAAGGTGTCGCACAGCTTGGTGACCCATGCAATTATTTCAGGAGGGAAATTATCGGTGATGTAGAATGACGGGTCACTTTTTTTAGTGATATGAGTTTTGATACTCTTACCTTTTGGCAAAACAGATTGTATGGTTAGTTTTAGTTTTTTACATTCTTGTCTCACTACTTCATCGTCCAAATATTTTGCTTTACTAATTAGATCGGCTATCGTCTTGATACCATCACCAGTTACCGTGGGGAATTTTTTTAGGTGGATGTATCCAATTTTTTTGTTAGCAACAGTAATTCTGTATTCGTCTTTTTCTATAAATGGTTGTGCCAAAAAACTGGTATTTGCGTAATAATATTCGTTAATCAGCTCTACCGCCTGTTTTTTTGTATAGCAAAGCTGTACACCACTACCGTCGCTACCGTTAGTTGGTTTAATTAAAATCGGTAATGGTTGATTAAATATTTGTTTATGTAATGCTGTTAATGTAATGGTGTCCTGTGAGGTAAATGAAACAGTCCTAATAACAGAAAAATAATTTTGTTCAAGTACCGCAGTAGTTATAAGCTTGTTATCCATAAGGGCAAGTTGCCATCTAGGAACCCCAGGAAAATAGCTTTTAGCAGATATGTAACAACGTCGGTTTTTATGTTCTACATAAAAACCAAATCTATTAATATTTTTCTTCCCATTGATAATTATGTAAGTGATTTTATAACCAAGACTTAGAGCGGCATCGTGCAATAAAGCAGCATTTGATGTATAGCGAAGTCTTCTGTGTATTGTGGCAGGTTTTTGCTTATTATTTTTCACAAGGCGACTACAGTTATTTGATGAATTATTTAAATTACTAATAAATAAATTAGATTATACATTAAAAAATCGATCCATGATGTTCTTCCATATTTTATATGTTTTATCTTTATATCCTTTAGAGTAAATTCCTGATAAGGCAGGGTTGGAGTTTATTTCGATAATAAGATAATTTTGAGGGTCGTCCCACCCACCCTTGGTAAAAACATCAATTCCAAATACCCCCAGACCAGTTGTCTTGTAGATACGATTGGCCCAGTTGTGAACTTTTTTAGGTATTTTATCGCGATAATCAGTTATCTTAGCACCCATACTGATGTTGGCGGTCTCTTGCATAAATAGTTCGTGTTTTGAGGCAAGTACTGAAGAGATTGTCTTTTTTTCCTTACGTAAAAGACCGTCTAGATATTCCTGATCCGGTTTAAAGTTCTGTTCAGCCAGTAATTCTTCAATTGTATGTTTGCCGGTCCCGGTAATAGTGACACGTTGCTTGCGATACATGAATTGAACCTTACCGTTTACAACAAATATTCGGTATTCAGGTCGGGCAGTAAACTTTTCAATCAGAAACGAGATTATCTTATTATTCTTCATCTTAGTAATATGTCTTTTAAGACCAGCTTGATTAAATATGATCCTGGCATTGGAACCCCTGGACCCAGAATTTGGTTTTACAAATACAGGGTAGCTAATTTTGCGAGCATATTTATAGGCAGCGTTTACAGTATCCTGTGGTTTTATTTGTTTTCCGGGTATTCCTGGACTTGAAATATGAAATATCTTTCCTCGAATAATTCTAAACCCAAATTTTTTTAGGAATCGTTTTGTCACTGCTTTATCATCAGCTAGATGTTCAGCAAATTTTGGGTTAATCGGATACATTCCGTATTTTGTCTTCGATCTCGAAATAAAGTATTTTTCACCGTTGGTGACGTATATTGATTCTGAATATGGATGGTCAACAAACCCAAAAGAATAGCCGGCTTTTTTAGCAGACTTTTTTAAAATTTGTAGGTTACCGATTTTAGTCTCCATGTTTGTTTTGATTAAAGCCAGATTTATGTTATTAAGTATGTGCTATATGTCACTTAGGAACGATTTTATTAAAAATAATGCAGTTGATGCGCGTTGGTTCTTGCAATTAAAATCAATAAAACGACAACTCATCCTTAATTCTTATAGTATTCCAAATCCTATTCAGGATTTGGAAATGAAAAAAATGCTTGATAGTAAAGCATATAATCCAGTGTTTGAATATTCTAATATTGATATTACATCGATAAGACAGGAAGAAGTGAGTCTCCGTAATATGCGACTGCAAGTATTACAAGAAGAAGCCAAAGAGTCAATACGTGATGCTTATATCAACAAGTTGGATGAGATACTAACTGAGCTCCAAATTATTAAATCTACGCAAGAGAAAGACTACAAAACTTTTGATTTTTTGAATAATAAACTATATGGAAATTTGTCAAAGGATATAGTTTCTTCCATAATTACAAACTTACAGAACAGGTACCACCTCTTACAAGATGTCCCAAGAGATATATTTGTTGATTCATTAGAAAGAGTCACTCAAGATACTTTTAACATGGCGAAGGTAATCCTTGCAGGACCGGATATTTATGCGGAGGCGGATAAAATTTATTCTAGTAATGAGATTGTCTCACTTTGGCAAGAGTTTTTGACCAAGAACATGCCTGGCTGGAGTGTGTCCGATAATAACTCTGGACATTATATGGTTGTGAACAGTAAAGAGAGAATGGTAAGCATCCCGTCCAATTTGCATATTAGTGGTAGTAAAGTAAGAAAACTTTTTGTCCACGAAATTGGCACACATGTTTATAGGCGTGAAGAGGGTAAAAAACATCCCTTCCAACTATTGAGTATTGGCTTGGCCAGATACTCTATGGCTGAAGAAGGTTTAGCAATTGTACGCGAACAGTTGTGTAATGGTAGTTTTTTAAATTATGGTGGACATGATAAGTATTTAGCACTTGCATACGCAGGTGGCTACATTGATGGTGAAAAAAAAGACTTCCGCACTACCTTCGATTTTTTGCAAAAATATTATTTTGCTCGCTTAGTGAAAAAACATCATGGGGAAAATGCTTACCACATATCTAACAAACGGGCTTGGGGGACATGTGTGCGTATCTTTAGGGGTGGAAATCCAAGTATCCCAGGTAGTTGCTTACTAAAAGATAAAATATATAGAGAGGGGAACATCCACATCTGGTCTTTGCTTGAAAAAAGTCCTGAATCCTTTAAAAATATTTATGCAGGTAAATTCGACCCCGGATCAGAAAAACATTTAATGCTGGTCAATAAAAGATTTGATTAGAATTAACGAGTTTTTGTTTTAATTAAGGTTTTAGGTTGAAGGAGTGGACATGGGGAAGCGAGACGAGCAAAGCTTGCTCCGCTTTGCTATGATATTGGGATGATTAGGACTCGAGA
>CAZTIE010000143.1:0-3474 GCA_964613645.1 uncultured Verrucomicrobiales bacterium | reverse complement strand
ATGAAAGGAGGTAAATAAAACCATTATATCTCATTTCATTAGCATTTGGCTATATCAATTTTGATCGACATACTTTTTCCTAAGCTATCTAAAGCTGTATATTTAATTTCAGATCCGTCAACATGTTACCAAGAAAAACATTTTTATATACAGACTGAATGTGTGCACAATAAATTTTCAGTCCTCCTTTAAATTGGGAGCATCCTTTACGTCATAGTCTAGAAATGTTTTTTGAAACCGTTCAGGGTCAATAGTTGTTAAAGATAATTCGACCATTTCACGTATTCTTTCCAGCGCTAGTGTTCTCGCATTGACGACCGCAACTATAGATCCCATTGCTGCAGACTTTGAAACACATGAATCATCTACAGAAACTACTGCAGAGCTTGCAGCACATGCACCAACGGATGCAGCAGCTGAAGACCCCATATCTGAACCCAACAAAAGTGACGTCGTTAAAACAATAGCTAGAAAAATTTTCATCTTGAATATCCCGTTTTTTAATTATAAATACTTGGACAGGATACCAAACATAAACATATGAGTCAATTTATTCAAACACATAAAACAAAACAATCAGTACGCTTTCATTTTTTCCTTGTATTTTTGATGAAAGTTAAGGTATAAATGATTAAATGTTAATTTTTATTAAGGCGAATAATGAGCAATATAACCGATAAAGTAAAAGAAATTGTTGTTGAGGCACTTAGTGTTGACGCCGATCAAGTCACCCCATCTTCAAACCTAGTGGATGATCTTGGTGCAGATAGTCTTGCACGTGTTGAGCTTGTTATGCAAATTGAAGAAGAATTTGATATTGAAATTTCAGACTCAGATTCAGAAAAAATTCTAACCGTCCAAGCTATTATTGATTATGTTAATCAAAAAAAGGCTGCGTAATTTAAATTACAATGATAAATTTAAGCGCCTTTAGGCGCTTTTTTTATACCTCAGGTGCAAACCACAATTGATAAAAAGAAAGAACAATCATGTTTTTTAATAAAATCACATTAACCGCAGGGTTCGCTTTATTTTCTATGTTTTTTGGATCTGGAAATTTAATTTTCCCACTAAATGTAGGAAGAGAATCTTTTAGTGCTTACCCATATGCCATTATTGGCTTGTGCTTAACGGCGGTTTTAGTGCCCATTTTAGGATTCTTAGGTATGGTTTTTGCCGGTGGCGATCGTATTGCTTACTTTAAAAAATTAGGGAAATACCCAACATTTTTTCTAACGCTTTTAATGTTAAGTTTAATGGGGCCTTTTGGTGTGATGCCAAGGTGTATTGGCTTATCTTATGGTGGGTTAATGTTAAGCTTTCCTAACATGCCTCTATGGGCATTCAGCGCTGGGTTTTGCATCATGACAGGTCTTCTTATTTGGCAACCTAATAAAGTTGTTTCTATTATTGGTGTTTTTTTAACCCCCTTTAAGTTAGGTAGCCTATTCTTACTGATTGTGGCAGGTCTTTATTTTTCACCGCCCACCATAAACGCGACAGTCTCAACCTTTGAAACCCTTTCAAATGGTATCAGTCAGGGTTATCAAACTATGGATTTACTGGCAGCATTCTTCTTTGGATGCACGATTGTTGAATTTATCAGGAATCGCATTAAAGATAAACATGGCACCATTGATATGCACAAAGCACTTCATCACAGTTTTTATGCAGGCCTTATAGGAATATCTTTGCTGGGTTCTGCTTATGCTGGGTTTATTGCACTAGGTGCATCTTACGCAGATCAAGTTATGCATGTATCTGCTGAATCGTTACTCGTTACCGTATCGGGCTTAGCACTTGGACCAATTGCTATCCCCATTGTTGGTTTTACAATTTGTGTATCTTGCCTTGCAACGGCCACAATTTTGGCCAAATTATTTGCTGATTTTTTGCATCAAGATATTTTACAACATAAAATAACATACCATCAAAGCGTTATAATCACGATGGTGGTTTGCTTTATCTTTTCATTACTTGGTTTTCAAATGATTGTTGGTATGCTTGCTGGATTTTTATCTTGGTTATATCCGTTGCTTATTTTATATGCTGTTTATAAAATTTACGACGGCATACGCAATATGAAAAATACAGACACTATTTTAGAAAAGGACAAAGACAATGACGCACTTTCAGCTTGACGGCATAGATAAGGGAGATTTGATCGCCGTTGCTATGTCTGGCGGGGTTGACTCATCTGTCGCTGCAGCACTTATGGTTGAGGCCGGCTATAAGGTAATCGGTATTACGCTGCAATTATATGACCAAGGTGAAATGGCACAGCGTAAAGGTGCGTGTTGTGCAGGGCAAGATATTTATGATGCAAAAATGGTTGCTGATAAATTAGGATTTTCCCACTATGTTCTAGATTATGAATCTATTTTCAAACAGCAAGTGATAGAAGATTTTGTTGACTCCTATTCAAAGGGAGAAACACCTATCCCCTGCATTCAGTGTAATCAAAAAGTAAAATTTAAAGATCTTTTAAAAACCGCAAAAGATTTGGGTGCTAAAGCACTTGTGACTGGACATTATGTGAAACGCCTTACGGGTGAAACTAAATCAGAGCTGCACAGGGCACTTGATTATAGCCGTGACCAAAGTTATTTTTTATTTACAACCACTCAAGAACAGCTGGATTATTTGCGCTTTCCCCTTGGAGGCATCCCAAAATCGGAGACACGCGATCACGCAAAACGATTCGACTTACAAATTGCAGATAAGCCCGATTCTCAAGATATTTGCTTTGTGCCAAATGGTAATTATGTTTCTGTGATTGAAAGGCTAAAACCGGGGGCCTTAGAACCAGGGGATATTATTCACACTGATGGTACAATTATAGGACGCCATGAGGGCACCATTAAATATACAATTGGTCAAAGACGCGGGCTTGGTGTCAGTTCGAAAGAACCACTTTATGTGATACGTATTAATCCGGAGCTTAAACAGGTTGTCGTGGGTGCCAAAGAACACCTAGCTGTTCATGATATTTATTTAAAAGATGTAAACTTACTAGAGGATGCAGAACTTTTTCAAGACGGCTATCAATGTGAAGTAAAAATACGTTCCACCCATGCACCAGTCAAAGCGACAGTGTTGATTAATGCCGGCGATAAAGATCATGCAACTGTTCATTTTGAAACGCCTGAATATGGTGTCGCAAACGGACAAGCCTGTGTTTTTTATAATCATGACCGCGTATTAGGCGGTGGTTGGATTACAGTCAAATAGTATTGACATAGGTTCAATCTATATATAATGGCAATAACTTAATATTTATAGAGCCTCCCTTATAGGGTATGTTCCAAACTGTATTGGATGTTTTTTGCTTTTTATCTCGTGATTATCAATTAGAAGCGGTATAATCTTTCAAATCAAGGATCCAATACCCCCCCTATTGCAAACATTTATCATACTTATAGTATAGTCATTCCAAAAACAAACCGTATTCTCGAATAGTATCATCAATTGTTA
>CAZTIE010000142.1:0-3481 GCA_964613645.1 uncultured Verrucomicrobiales bacterium | reverse complement strand
GCTGGTTCAGCAATATTTAGTTTAAGGTGTTGCACTTCAGTTTAGAACAGGGGTAGGACTAGGCTGCGTAATATTGGAAGGAAGCATCGCGATTATTTTGCGACCGCGTTTCAATCCCCCCTCTCAACATGATACGTAATTTATTTCTTTTTTTTACCGTTTACATAGTTGTGAAATGCAGATTCTTGCATATTCCAAACGGCTTGCCAGTCGCTTATTGGGTTGTCAGATTTGGAATGCATTAATTTAGCTAAAGTATTTACATATACTTGAAGGACTTCGTGATGACTTCTGCGCTCTGTTGCACCTGTTATATCTGTTGTGTTATGTGCCTGCACACAAAAAGTAACCGTAAATACCTTATGGCTAAATTTGGCATGCCCATCTGTGGTTTTAACACGAGTAAAGTATGGATCTTTTTCCAATAGATTTATAATTTCAGTTCGACTTATTTTTTGTCTCTCTCTTAAAGCCTCAATAGCCTCTCTATAATGTGTATGCGCATATGCATGCATTTGTGGAACATCTACAGTTGCGACAGATGATGCGACAGTTTTATTGGAATTTTTTCCATGTTCTGCATAGTTTTCTGTTGTTGTCACGGCACACAAAAGTGATGCGATTAATATTTGTTTTTTCATAACGTAAACCTCTCTTTTAGATGTTTTTATGTGTTTGGATACTTAAATTACGACATTCAAAAATAAAAAGCAACTACCCCATACTTATAAGGTTAACATGTGTTTATGCTGCATACTTGTTCAATCTACTTAAAAGTATGTTTTAGCGTATTTTTTAATATGGGGCCAAACACCGCGTGGAATTTTTAAAATAACAATCAACAAGATAATGCCATATATAACTTGTTTCAATCCACCTTTTTCAAAATCGATTATTTCTAGAAACCAATCGATGCTCTCTCCAAGAGTGGTCATAATAATACCACCAATTAAGGATCCCCACGGAGAACCCAGCCCACCCAGTAATGGTGCAATGATCATGTTAAGCGATTTTTGCATGCTAAACGCTTGATCTGGAAACAAGCTGTTTTGATAAAAAGCCGAAATCACACCAACAATACTTGTAAACCCAGAAGATATAAACATCATGATAGCTTGTGTTTTAACTGTATTGATACCAACAGAGTGTGCAGCATCAATATTATGATTTAAAGCACGGGCACTGTGTCCTAAGCGATGCTTAAAAATACCACGTGTTACGAATGTGAAAAAAGTAACAAGACATAAAAACACATAATAAAAACCAAATTCTGATAAGCGCAAATTTAAAAGGCTATCTGTGAGACTTAGGGGTATAAATAGGCCTGATGCACCGCCGAACCACTGACCTGCTTCAAATAAAATACGGGTGCATTCTAAAAATGCAATTGTTAATAGTGTAAAATAAGCGTGTTCAATTTTAAGCCTGGCTGACAAATAAGCAATACCACCGCCCAAGGCACCACAAAATAAAAAGATAAAAGGTATGCATAGAAATGGCGACAGTTGGTACTGGGTAAATAAGTAGGCAGAAAAATACCCACCTAAACCTGCATATAACGCGTGACCAAAAGAATATTGGCCGCAAAATCCCGCCATAATATTCCAGCTTAATGCATAAGCCATTGTGGTAAATACGTGAATCATAAAATGAATCACGTAGGTATTATCAAGAAAAGGGATAACACATGCAATAAACGCTAAAGATACAAGTGTTACATTTTTGCTTGTCTGAAACTGTTTTTTTATCATGTTGTTTTCAACCTTATCAAACCTTGTGGACGCACAAGCAATAATGTAATGAGCAGAACAAAACCACTTAAAGATTTATAAAGTGGTGAAATATAGTACCCAACATAAGATTCACTCATACCAATTAACAAGCCGGCCAGAAGTGTTCCTGGAACAGATCCTAAGCCACCCATAATAACGATAATAAAGCACAGTAATGTAATATCTGGTGCACTTTGCACTGAAATATCTATGACAAAACTTAAACACAAAGCACTTACAGCAATTAAAATGCCTGCAATAATGGATGTAATTGAAAAAATCTTTTGCTGGTTTAACCCAATTAAAAAAGCACCTTCTGGGTTAATAGAGACCGCCTTAATAGCTTTTCCAATATATGTTTTTTTAAAAAATAAAAACAACCCAATTGTTGTGCCCAGAGCCGTCATGGCACCAACGACCTTACCGTAATTTAACTGTATGGCGAAAAATTCTAATGATTCTAATGTGATAGGTGCTGATAGTGTAAATGTATCGGCACCAAAAATCAGCAATAGTGCGTTTAAGAAAATGATAGACACAGCGGCCATTGTAATAAACTGCACGCCATCTCTTTTTGTACGCAAAAGATTAAACACCGTTTTTTGCATCCCCCAAACAACCGTAACAGATAACATAAGTGTCAGCACAAAATGAAGAGAAAGGTTGTCTATATATGTGTTACTGATCATGCATAAAAAAAGCATTGCACCAACAATCATATCGCCATGTGCAAAGTTAATAATGCGTGTCACACCGTATATAATAGATAAGGCAAGTGCCATTTGACCGTAGATCATCCCGGTTAAAATGCCATTACATGTTACTTGAAATAAAGCGGTTAAATCCATCAAAATACGATCATCTATACAGTGGGTTTATCTTAAAACATTTCACTTACCAAGGAAAGAAGATCATATATGAAGTCTTGTGATGAATTCTTGAGATTGATATACATTTAAAAAATAGCATCAGTTTTTAAACATTCCTGCTGCCTAAAACAATCAGTTGTATGATCGTTCAGAAGACCAACTGCTTGTAAATAAGAATAAACTGTAACAGGGCCAACAAACTGCATGCCGTATCCTTTTAAACATTTAGAAATTTCCGTGCTTAATTCAGTTTTTGCAGGTGCCTGATCAGCTTGATCCCACTTATTTACAATCTGCTTACCACCAATTTTGGACCAAATAAAGGTATTAAAAGATTGGAATTTTTTCTGGATTTCTAAAAATGCTTGTGCGTTTCTATGGACACTCCATATTTTATTGCGGTGACGCACGATGCGTGCATTGTCCATAAGCTTTTCAAGATAACTATCAGATAGTGTGGCGACAATTTTAGGATCAAAGTTTTTAAAGGCTTCTCTAAAGCCATCCCGTTTTTTCAGGATCGTATCCCAACTAAGACCTGCCTGAAAACCTTCCAGTGAAAGCATTTCAAAGTGTTTGGTATCATCATAAACTGGCACGCCCCATTCTTCATCGTGATAGGCCACATAATATGGCTTTTTCATATCAACCCAAGCGCATCTTTTAAGATCGTTCGTCATTTTATATTATCATTTTTTAATTCACTCAGATTTTTTCGTGTTATGGTGCCACCTTTTACTTCTTGTACGTTAGAGTGGTCTCCGTATAAAATGACCTCACCTTCCATACCATCAAATTTCACGAGGTCAAAATGACTATTTGTAAGGCTTCTAACAGGAT
>CAZTIE010000141.1:0-3505 GCA_964613645.1 uncultured Verrucomicrobiales bacterium | reverse complement strand
AGGGAGGTTGTGTCTTCGTGTGTGGCGGAGGGGTGGACGATGCTGCGTGGTGTCCGGGTGGACCCCATCAGAAAACTATTGTATGTAAAATCTAGTTATTCCTCATAAATAATCTGAAACTACTGTATGACAAAATAGTAACATGCTTATTGGTTAGTAAAGCACAACTATAAAAATAGTCACGATGTCTTGTAATCTCTCATTTCATTTTAGAGATTTATGAAAAAATATGTGACATTTTAATATGAAATCGACAAACTGAGTAAGATCCGCTAAAATACAGTTTATATAGTTATTTATTAAGTAAAAATGTCCATTTATAGAAAAGTTCAAGAAAAAATTCAAAATGCTTTGACTCACTTATCAAAAAGTGAAGATGTTGATTTGCCTCAAAACCTTGTAGAAAAAATAGTCGTAGAGCCGACTAAAGATTCTGCTCATGGTGATTTAGCAACGAATGCTGCAATGGTCTTATCAAAGGTCTTTAAAACAGCCCCTAAAAATTTAGCTTTAAATTTGATAGAACATTTAAGTGTTGATATTGATTTTGTGAAATTAGAATGCGCTGGACCTGGTTTTATTAATATAACTTTGAATAAAGAATTGTGGCTAAACGAGCTTGCTACAGTTTTGGGTGAAAAAGAAACGTATGGTGATTTGTCTCTGGGTGCAAAAAAGACGGTTAACGTAGAATTTGTATCTGCTAACCCAACAGGGCCTATGCATACAGGTCACGGCCGTAACGCTGTCCTTGGTGATGTGGTATCTTCGTTGCTTCAAAAATCTGGGTATGAAGTCACTCGTGAATACTATATTAATGATGCAGGCGGACAAGTTAAAACGTTGGCACAATCTGTATATTTGCGCTATTTAACCGAGTGTGGAGCAGTTGTTTCAGATGATGCTTACGAAGGTAAATACCCCGGTGACTATTTAATTCCTGTTGCAAAAGAATTATATGCAAAGTATGGTGCTCAATTTGTTAATGCGTCTGAAGATAAATGGTTAACGTTGTTTCAAGGTGATTCTGTAAATGCCATGATGCTCAAAATTAAGGCCGACTTGAAACGTCTTGGTATTGTGATGGATGTTTATACATCAGAAAAAGCGATTATTGCAGAAAATTTAATTGAAGAAGTTTTAAATATTTTAACCACTAAAGGTGATATTTATCAGGGTGTTTTAGAAAAGCCTAAGCGCCTTGATGATGCCGCTGATTGGGAAGAACGTCCACAAACGTTGTTTCGAGCGACAAAATACGGTGATGATTTTGATCGTGCTTTGAAAAAATCTGATGGAAGCTGGACATATTTTGCAGGTGATCTTGCTTACCATCTGCATAAATACAGGCGCAATTTTGATTATTTGTTAAATATATTTGGATGTGATCATATTGGTTATATTAAGCGTCTTAAGTCGGCTGTTTCTGCTATTTCCGGCAATCCAGATTTACTAGAAATTAAAGCATCTCAGCTTGTGAATTTTTTGGAAAATGCCATGCCGATTCGGATGTCAAAACGTTCTGGTAATTTTATTACGATTGAGGATGTTGTGGAACGTGTTGGCAAGGATGCTACACGATTTATGATGGTGTCACGCCACCAAGATATGACGATTGATTTTGATTTTCACAAAGTTATAGAAGAATCAAAAGATAACCCGATGTTCTATATTCAATATGCACATGCGCGTATTCATTCAGTTTTACGTCATGCAAATAAGAAGCCGATAGATGATATTTTGAAAAAAGCTGATTTTAGTCATATTAAAGATGATTTAGAACTTGACGTTCTAAAAAAAGTTTGTGAGTACCCAAGGCAAATTGAAATTGCAGCCCGCTGTATCGAGCCACATAGGATTTGTACCTATTTATATGACTTAGCTGGATTATTTCATAGCTTATGGAATGCAGGAAAAAGCAATAATCAATTAAGATTTATTGATGAAAATAATGATAAAGTAACTTTATCTCGCCTTGCACTCATTTCAGGTGTTGCCACTGTGCTGTCTTCAGGGCTAAAATTATTAGGAATAACACCGGTTGAGGAAATGCGTTAATATGGTATTTAAAAAACGATTTGATAAACAATCACATGAGCATCACAACCATAATATGCAAACAGAGCCGTATATGGCTATGCCGCAGGCTGGAAGATCGCCTATGAATCCTAATCAACAAGGGCAATCGTCAGATTCACGTGCTATGACGGGGCCGTTATACGATCCGCGTAAAGATGCACCCGTACAACAGCCGCCTACACAACACTCAATGTATCATCAACCTCAATATAATCCATATGTAGGACAGATGTCACAGCAAACCCCTTATTTAAATGCATATGGTGCACCGCAGCAACAATCACCTCTGATGAATCAACAATATCCGCAAAATATGCCGTCGCAACAGCAAAATTTTCAAAATAATAATTATATGCCTAAAAATACACCACAGCCTACGCAAGAAGACCTAAAAGGCTTGTCGTTTTGGCAGGAAGATACAGATAATACTTATCATGATGAGGCAGAAGATAATGATGATAGCGCATCACCTATAAAGTTTGTGTTGACGATACTAGTGCTTGTTGTGGTTTCGGTGATCTTATGGTTGGGTTACCGTTTTGCAACACAACCGCAAAACTCTCATATTCCCCTGATTCAGGCAGAAACGGGCATATATAAGCACAGGCCAGAACATCCTGGCGGTGAATATTTCCCGCATCAAGATATGCATGTTTATAGTAGGTTGACACCCCATCAACAAACCATGGTGCAGCAAGAACGTATTTTGCCTCAAGATTATGCTTATCCAACACAAGAAGAGATGCAACAGCAAGAATATTATCAACAACAAGGGTACGGACAACAACAGCAAAATTATCCTGTTCAAGAGCCGCAACAACAATATACCCAGCCACAATATTATCAAGACTCCGCACAAATTTCGCCATACGGGCAGCAAAATTTGGAATCAGTAGAGCAGCAGAGGCAACAGCAACATGAACAACCTGTTGTACAGCAAGACAAAAGCGTGCCTGCACAAGAAACGATACCATCTGTTGCTGAGGTTAAGAAGAACATAGAAGAACAAGCAGTTTCAGCTAAGGATAATAAAGCGGGTGTTGTTGACCCTGCCAGTTCTTTTGTAGAACCTGTAAAAAAACAGGTTAGCGCTGAAAAAAATGAAAGTGTTCACAGTAAACCTTTAACTGTAGGGTATTATATGCAGCTTGGTGGGCTGTTACCTAGTGATAAATCTGCAAAAAATGAGTGGGATCGTATTCGCCGAAAATTCACAACAGAACTCGGTGATTATAAACCAATTTTACGTTCAGTAGATGCGGGTGTTAAAAAGAAATATCGCTTACTAATAGGGCCTTTTTCCAATAGAAACAATGCGCTTAAAAAGTGTATGCGCGTTGGTAATGGTTGTCGCGTTGTGCAAGTTGGTTAATCCCCTGTTCTAAACTGAAGTGCAACACCTTAAACTAAATATTGCTGAACCAGC
>CAZTIE010000140.1:0-3537 GCA_964613645.1 uncultured Verrucomicrobiales bacterium | reverse complement strand
ATGGGGTTAAAAGGACGCTTACTCACATCAAATCAATTCAAGTGGATAACGGCTCTGAATTCATGACAGATTTTGAGGATACCAGCTAAGAATTAAACATACCCCCCTGATTGTTTTACCACTTGCCAGCCCTAAGTACAATGGCGTTGTTGAGTGCGCAAACAGAACATTTAGTGAAGGGTTTTTAACCTGCCTATGCTGGAGGATTCCGTACGTGATATCCAGGCTGAACTCACAAAGGCCCTAAACATCTATAACACTTACAAACCCCATAAAAGCTTAGACAATTTATCACCAGTAGAGTACCTTAAACTTAACCGTCACGGAGACTTAAATCTGTCTCATATGTAATGAACGTCCACACTAATTGGCGAAGTAGAGCTCTGTAGGCGTTGTTTCCTTTTTGGCAGTGGATCAGGTTGTTCTTTACCCAATTTCACCCACTCACAATACATACTAAGACGATGATATTAAATATACTTCATTGTGGTGCGCAAGTATTGAACACCAGTTGTTAAGCTTAAAATTGCTGCTATCCATAAAAAAGCCTCACCCAAGTGCTTTAGTTCCGATGCATGAGAGAAAACATCAGCCATCAAAATAAGACCAATAGCCAGCATTTGAAAAGTTGTTTTATATTTTGCAAGCCTTGAAACCACAAGACGTTTTTCCCCTGACCCCATGAATTCACGCAGACCCGATACAAACATTTCACGGCATAAAATAATCATGCCCGGGATAATGGAAATTGGCGTAAAATAATTAAAGGCTGCCATTAAAAACAAGGTTGTTGATATTAAAATTTTATCCGCAACAGGGTCAAATAACATACCAAATTTTGTTGTTTGGTTTAAGACGCGCGCAAAAAAGCCATCTAAATAATCTGTAATACACGCTACACAAAATATAATAAATGCCATAAGGCGTGCTGAATCAGATTTATAATAAAAACAAGGAATCAGTGTAAAAATCAACACAATACGCCCCATCGTTAAGATATTGGGGACATTCAGTTTTGGGTTATCTGTTGTCTTGGAAGTATTCATATATGCTTTTGGCTAAAGGGTAGCTTATTCCTTTTACCAAAATTAGCTCTTTAATGCTAGCCTGTTTGATGAATTCGACTGATCCAAAATGTTGCAATAGTGCTTTTTTACGTAATGATCCGATACCAGGGAGGTCATCAATTTTCGATTTTGCAATATTTTTAACGCGTGCGCTTCTGTGTGTGGTAATGGCAAAGCGGTGTGCTTCATCCCGTAAGCGCTGCAAGAAATATAGTAGTTTGCTGTTAAATTCTAATTGAAAAGGTTCTTTTTCATGCATGATTAAGAATTCTTTCCCAGCATGGCGATCTTCGCCCTTTGCTATGCACACAACAGGAATATTTAATTGTGCTTTCTGTAAGGCTTTGTTGACTGATGTTAATTGCCCTTTACCCCCATCAATTAATAGTAAATCAGGCAGGCCCCAGTCTTTCTCATGATTAAACCTGCGCTCTAGAACTTCTTCCATCATGGCAAAGTCATCTCCGCCAAAGCCGCGCTCCTTTTTAATTTTAAATTTTCGGTATGATTTTTTATCAAAGCCATCAGGGGTGGCAACTATCATACAGCCAACTGGAAAGCTGCCCTGAATATGCGAATTATCATACACTTCAATGCGCTGTGGTGTTTTTTTAAGATCAAAAATAGTGACAAGCTCTTTTAGAATTTTATTCATGCTGTCAGATTCTTGCTCTTTTCGCTTTAGGCTATCTGCTGCATTTTTTAATGCATAATGTATAAGGTCATTTTTAACGCCAGATTTAGGGAATTCCCACTTAAGGGATGATTTATATTTTTCTTTAAAAACATTTTTGATAAGTTGAAAATCGGATGGTTCGTGATTTCACAACAATAAAGATGCTGGTTCTTTATTGGTATAAAATTGATTTAAAAAAGCAGCCATGCAATCTTCTAAAGATTCCCCTTCTGTATGCTTTAGCATAATTGTTTCTGTACCGTAATTACGATCATTCCTAAAAAATAAAATTTGCACAACACGCTGTCCTCCATCTTCATGCAAGGCAATAATATCAGCATCATTAATACCGGAAACATTAATAAGTTGTTTGCTTTGAAGTTCTGACATCAGTTTAATACGGTCACGAAATTTTGCCGCTGTTTCAAAGTCTTGGGCATCTGATGCCGTCATCATTTTCTTTGAAAACATATCCTGTACAACCGTTGTTTTTCCTTTTAAAAAATTCTTCGCTTGCTGGATAGAGGATGCATACTCATCTTTTGATACTTTGTTAACACAGGGTGCAGAACAGCGTTTAATATGATATTGAAGACAAGGACGTTTTCTATTTTTAAAGGTTGATTCAGAGCAATTTCGTATCATGAAAATACGTTGTAAACTTAAAATCGCCTCATCAACGGCACCGGCATTGGCAAAGGGGCCAAAGTACTCCCCCTGTTTGTTTCGTGCCCCCCTATATTTAACAGCCTTTGGAAAATCCTGATCACCTGTTATGTGGATATAGGGGTATGATTTGTCATCTTTTAATAAAATATTGTACTTGGGTTTATGCTTTTTGATCAGATTGCTTTCCAGCAAAAGGGCCTCAAGCTCTGTTTGAGTTATGGTAATTTCCACCCTGTGAATTTGTGCAATCATACGCTGCAACCGAATGGGCAAAATTTCTGGTCGTGTATACGAAACCACACGTTTTTTTAAATTTTTTGCTTTACCAATATAAAGAATTTCACCAGAGATGCTTATCATGCGATAAACACCAGGCAGTAAGGTCATACTTTTAAGCGCTGTGTTTAAAACAAAAACACCTTTTTCTAATTGTGTTAATTCACTCACGTGGCTTAGCCTTATTTGTTTTTAGGACTCTGAATTTTTATCAGTACTGTATATGTAATCTTGATGTTAAGAATACCCTACGCTTTCTATAATTGAAATAGAACGTTGTAACTTAAGCGTCCAAAGAAATACGGAGAAGGCGGTCCTGGTTGTTCGGACAGGAAAGCAGCAAAGTTAAGAGATCGTTTGTGAAATATTGATTAGCATCAAAGGGAAATTGTCCTTTGGTATTATCATTCCATTATAAACTTCACGAGGCGTTTGTCCATTAACAGTTGAATGGGGTCTGGTTTCATTGTCGTGTTTCAGCCAATCATTTATACCCAGTCGTGCTTGCAATCCATTTTGAAAGTTATTCAAATACACACATTCATATTTTAATGAACGCCACAGTCTCTCTATAAAAACGTTATCCATCCAGCGTCCCCGACCATCCATAGAAACTTTAATGTTATGATTTTTCAAAATATCTGTAAACGCAAAGTGGATTGCCCCTGGAAAGTAGGACACATTATTATGAACCTGTGTTCAACCAATGAAGGGTATAAACATGACACGCAAAATAAGACCATACACTGAAGAATTCAAACAAGAATGTGTAACTTTAGCTTTAAAATCTGAATCTATAGCCAAATGCTAATAAAATGAGATATTAAGTAAATTTACTAAACAGGTCGT
>CAZTIE010000139.1:0-3546 GCA_964613645.1 uncultured Verrucomicrobiales bacterium | reverse complement strand
AGGCATTTAATAAAAATATCAACCGTGTTGCACTTCAAACTTGAATGTGGCCATTATTCCCATATTGACCATGGGTATGACTGCCGCCAAGGAATCACACATAATTCCTCCTCCACCAAATCAGTGGCCCTCTAGTGCTAGAATATACGCACAAAGTTAACATAACGTTAAAATCAGTAAATAAACCTTCGGTTTTAAACCGAAGGTCAGTCGTGCTTAAGTAACGATAATTCAAAAAACAGTGTGGTCTATTGGAAAAACCTCATCAAAAAATAGCATTACAAAACGCTTAAAATATCTTCAATTTTCTGACTCTCTACCGATTTTTCTATCTGCATATCGTTATCAGCTTGCCATAAAATTGGTTTTGCTTGTTTATAAGAAGCGTTACCTAATTTCTTTGCCAAACGCACTAAATCATCTTTTAATTTTGTGCTCTTTTTATTTAATAAAGATCTGACTTCATCCATATCGACTCCATCGCCTAAATGGGCAACAGCAGAGACTTCGTTTACAACAAAAGGCACACCTGGACTGTTATCAGAAATTGATAGCTGGTTTACACGTGCTAAATGCTGAATCAGATTTGTGTAAATACATAGCTGTTCAGCGTCTTGACCAGTCTTTAAACTAATATCAATTTTTGCACCCGGTTGCACGCCCAAAAGCCCTTTTAATGATCTTATTTCTGCAGAAAAATTAAACACGTCTTGAATTGTGTTGTGATCTTTTTCAAAAGCGTAACTGCTTAACGGCCATGCAGCAGTGATTAGCATATCATCCGTTTTAGAAAAGTTTTCCCACAATGCTTCTGTAATCATAGGTGTTACTGGATGTAATATTTTTAAAATACTCAAAAATCCCCAAATCGCCGTTTGACGACACTCTGTTTGAATCTCGTCTGGTATATCATCAGATAACATTGGCTTTAAGGCCTCTAAAAATACACCACAATATGTATTCCAAAACCACTGATAAATATGGCTTGCATATAAGTCAAAACGATACGCATCAAGTTGCATTGTCGCTTCTTTCACAATAGTAGAGACTTCTTGTATCAACCAGCGGTTAAGTGCCTGTTCTGCTTTAGACGAATCAAAAGAAGCGTCATACTCGCAATTGTTCATTTCTAAAAAGCGTGCACTGTTCCATAGCTTTGTCATAAAATTACGGTTTGTCTCAACGCGCGCTTCGCCCATTTTAATGTCACGACCTGGCGTTGACAAAGAACACAATGTAAACCGCAGCGCGTCCGCACCAAATTTATCAATCAAAATTAATGGATCTATGACGTTCCCTTTTGATTTAGACATTTTTTGTCCATGTTCATCACGAACAAGGGCATGAATATAAACATCTTTAAAAGGAATTTCTTTTATAAAATGCAGGCCCATCATCATCATTCGGGCGACCCAGAAAAATATAATATCAAAGCCCGTTACCAAAACAGATGTCGGGTAATAACGTGTGACATCATCCATATTTTCAGGCCAACCCAAAGTTGAAAATGGCCATAATGCGGATGAGAACCACGTATCAAGAACATCTTCATCCCGTCTTAACGTAATATCTATTTTTCCGTAATATTCTTTTGCCTGCTTTAGGGCATCCGCCTCATCATCAGCAACAAAAACATGTCCGTCTTCCCCATACCATGCGGGTATTTGATGTCCCCACCACAATTGGCGTGAAATACACCAAGGTTGAATATTATTCAGCCATTCAAAATAAGTATTTTCCCACTGTTTTGGAATAAACGATGTATCACCATTTTTTACAGCATCTAAGGCTGGACTAACCATTTTTTTAGCATCAATAAACCATTGATCTGTCAGCATTGGCTGCACTTCAACATGTGAACGTTCACCATAAGGCACGCTATGTTTTATATCTTCAATTTTTGCAATTAAATCAAGCGCGTCTAAGTCGCGTAGAATTCTCTCACGTGCCTCAACATAGAATAAACTCTGATAAGGAACGGGAACATTATTGTTTAAATGCCCCTTTTCATCAAGAATATTCAGCTGTTTTAGGTTGTGACGTTTACCTACTTCAAAATCATTAAAGTCATGTGCTGGTGTAATTTTCACAGCGCCAGACCCTTTTTCTATATCGCAATATTCATCTAAAATAATAGGAATTTGAATATTGGTTAATGGAATTGTTACCAGCTTTCCAACTAAATGCGTATAGCGATCATCATCTGGGTGCACAGCAATTGCTTGGTCACCAAACATGGTTTCAGGGCGCGTTGTTGCAACAGTTATAAATTGTTTTGGATTATCTGCAAAGGGATACGTAATATGCCACAGGTGCCCATCTTCATCTTTATTTTCAACTTCAAGGTCTGATATTGCTGTTTGAAATTTAATATCCCAATTGGCGAGTCGTTTATCACGGTAAATAAGACCTTGTTTGTGAAGGTCGATAAAAACGCTTTTAACCGATTTAGATAACCCTTCATCCATTGTAAAACGTGTGCGCTCCCAATCGGCTGAAATACAAAGACTACGTTGCTGGTTTGTAATTGCATCGCCTGATTGCTGTTTCCATTCCCATACTTTGTCTAAGAATTTACTGCGACCAAGATCTTGGCGCTTAATACCATCTTGTGCAAGGTTACGTTCCACAACCATTTGTGTTGCAATGCCTGCATGATCTGTTCCCGGTTGCCACAAAACATCTAACCCTTGACAGCGTTTAAAGCGTACTAAAATATCTTGCAGTGTATATGTTAAGGCATGACCTAAATGCAAGTTACCCGTTACATTGGGTGGTGGCATCATTATACAGTAGGATTCAGTGCCCTTATTTTTACTTTTAAAATGTGGCTCTTCTTTTTTATAAAGACGTTCTTCAAATTTTTTTGGATTATAAATTTTATCTAACATAGTTACAATGCACTTAAATATTGGGATGAAATATGTGTTTCATACACAAAATGGTATCCCCTACGGGAGTCGAACCCGTGTCTCCACCATGAGAGGGTGGTGTCCTAGGCCTCTAGACGAAGGGGACATATTCCTTATTTATAATAGATTATAAGGTTCTTGGCAAGATTTGTCATTAAAATTAAAAAAACACAAAATATCTTTCTGAGACCTTTGCATAACTCTTAAATGAACGTACTAAATTTTGTTGATTCGCATCATTTGCTATAATGAGGCATACTTTCTGTAATAAATCAGCACCCTTATGACAAGAAAAACCATTGGCCACCCAACGCTGATTGATCATCAAATACCGGATCATAAAAATTTACACGATCTAGATGATATTTATACTTTAATGAATTGGGATCGTATTGAATCCATTTTATCTCCAATGTATGCATCAAAAGACGGGCCGTCATCTTACCCTGCAATTATTATGTTTAAGGCTCTTTTACTGCAATCTTGGCACAATTTAAGGAATGTGATGCTTTCTAAGATGCAGGGTCGTGACCTGCTGTTTAAGCGATTTTCAGGGTTTTCTATTGTTTATCAAATTCCTAATCATGCAACATTTTCAGGGTTTAAAAGCATGCTAAAAATTGATAATAAAGTC
>CAZTIE010000138.1:0-3549 GCA_964613645.1 uncultured Verrucomicrobiales bacterium | reverse complement strand
TAAAAGCAAAGTAATGCAGGAAAAAATTATGAAGGCCGGCCATATTTTAGAATATCTACCTCCATACTCACCAGATCTAAACCCTATTGAAAAAAAATGGGCTCAAGTAAAATCAATACGAAGAAAAGAAAGATGTTCTATAAACGACCTGTTTAGTAAATTTACTTAATATCTCATTTTATTAGCATTTGGCTATAGTGTACTTCTTTGGACGCTTACCTAAGGTACGCTGAACGCGACTACTTGTCGCGTATAAAATACTCAAGATCTTTAAGCGCTGCAAATCATTTGGGGAGAGAAGTGCAAAACCGTGGTGGGGCACTAATTTAATTGCAGGTAAGCGTGGAAAAGAGCTTCTTGCAACGGTGTTGTATGAGACATCAACAACAGCAGATTGGTTCAACGAATGGTTTGAGCATCATCTTTTAAAAGAATTGAAACCAGCGTTTACCATTATTATGGAGAATGCGACCTTCCATAAAAAAGCTATCATTACAAAGATAGCAGATGATGCAGGTCACCATGTTTTTTTTCTGCCACCCGATGCTCTGGATTTTAATCCAATTGAGCAAGTTTTTGCCACTTTGAAAAAAACAGGATTCATCAGGACGGAAAATTGACAATTGATGACACCATTGAATCATATGGTTTGTTTTTGGAATGACTATAATATATTTAAGGGTTGTAATTTAAGACAGCATCTCGACAGCAAGCTACCGAGATTTACGCGTTGCAGTTAAAACCTAAAATCAACACAGCTCAATGCTCGTACTATTTCCCCATTTTTTCTTGCATTGCGTACAGTAGGTCTAAAGCCTGTTTTGGCGATAGGCGATCTAAATTTTGTTCTTTAAGGAGCTGTTCCACGGCAGAAGGCTTAGAGACAACTTTTGCTTCTTGAAAAAGTGCTGTTTTTTGTGTTGCTCTTATTTTTGGCTTTTTTATTTCTTCCACTTGAAACTGTTGTAAAATTTCTTCAGCGCGCACTAAAACAGGCGTTGGCAGCCCTGCAAGCTGGGCCACATGAATACCGAAAGATTGATTTGCAGCACCATGTACCACTTCATGTAAAAATATAATTTTATCTTCCCACTCTTTAATTTTCATGGTAAGGCATGTGAAGCCTTTCAGCTGATTCTCTAAATCATTAAGTTCATGATAGTGTGTTGCAAAAATAGTTCGGCATTTTTTAAGATGCAAATATTCTGTTACAGCCCAGGCAATACTAACGCCATCGTAAGTTGCAGTTCCCCTGCCAATTTCATCCAGTATGACAAAAGATTTAGGCGTTGCTTGTTGCAAAATAGTCGCTGTCTCAATCATTTCCACCATAAAAGTTGATTGTCCTTGCGTGATATCATCACTTGCACCAACGCGTGAAAATAAGCGATCCACAATGCCAAATCGCGCTTTTTCAGCAGGCACGAAACACCCTATTTGCGCCATTAATACAACTAAAGCATTTTGACGCAGATACGTACTTTTACCAGCCATATTTGGACCAGTTAAAAGTAAAAATGATGTGTCGCTGTTTTGGGTACAATCATTGGCGTGAAATTTCTCTTTTAACGTTGCTTCAACCACAGGATGACGCGCTTTTTGAATATCAAAAACTGATGCATCTTCTATAATTTCAGGTCGTACATATTTATATTTTTCAGACAACATGGCAAAGGCTAGCGACACATCAACCACAGAAATTTCTTGTGATAAGGCTAAAAGATCATGATAATTTTCCAATATTTTTGCACATAAATTATTAAAAAGCTCGGTTTCAATCTTAATTATTTTATGGCTAGCCTGCGTAATTTCAGACTCTAAGACAAGCAACTTGTCTGTTGTAAACCGTGTTGCTGTAGATATTTTTTGTTTTTGTTGAAAATAATCTGGAACCTTTGACAAATGACTTGGTGTAACCTCTATATAATACCCAATAAGCTTATTATAACGGATACGTAAATTTTGAATACCGGTCTCTGTAACGTATTGTTCTTCTAGCCCTTTCATAAGCTGCTGCGCATTTTGTGCTGTGTAGCGCACCTTATCAAGCTCGGCACTGTACCCTGTCTTAATAAAGTGACCATCTTCAATATAGACAGGTGTAATTTCTTCAAGAGCATTTTCTAATTTATTTTTAAGCCCGGCTAATTTTGTATAAATTTGAGGAAACGTTTGAAAAAGCGAATCACCTGTCAATAAAGCTATTATATTTTGGCTTTGCCTTAGGGATTCACGCACAGCACTTAAATCACGTGGGAAGGCGCGACCTAAACTTAAACGGCCCAAACAACGTTCTAAGTCTGGCGTTGCGGTTAAGGCGGTTTCTAAGGACGGTTTAATATCAGCATGTTGCAAAAACAAATCTATTTGATCATAGCGATGATTCAAAATTTTAATGCATTGCAGGGGATTTAATAGACGTTGATATAACAGCCTGCCACCTGCTGCGGTTTTGGTCATATCCATGTGTGATAATAACGACCCTTTTGTGGCACCATGTTGTGTACGCACAATTTCTAAACTGCGCCGTGTCGAGGGATCAAGGTGTAAAAACATATCCGTATCAACACGTGTTGGGCGCGGAAAATAATCTAGCGCCTTTTTTTGTGTTGTTGCAATATAGTCAATCAAGATACCGGCTGCTTGAATAGCAGATTCTGATAAACCAAACGCATCCAAAACACTTACACTATACTGCTCACATAGTTTTTGTGTGTTTGTTTTCGTGTTAAATCTTGCTTTTGGCACTGAATTTAAGATAGATCGATATTGCTTATATAAAAAGGGATACGCACTATTTTCAAGTAACACATCGGGGATTAACAGCTCTGACGGATTAAGACGATCAATCATATTTTGCATATTGTTCAAAGGAAGTGACTCTACAAAAAACTCTTGCGTTGAAATATCTATATAAGCTGCTGTAATAGCATCTTTTAAAGGTAAAGATAAACTAACAATAAAATTGTTTTGGCGTTTATTTAAAAGGGTTTCCTCTGTAATTGTGCCCGGTGTAATAATACGCACAACATCACGATTTAACGGCCCTTTGTGGCCACGTTTTTTTGCTTCTGCAGGGTTTTCCATTTGTTCGCAAACAGCAATTTTCAAACCTGACGCAATCAATTTGATCAAATAAGCTTCATAAGCATGAACCGGTACGCCGCACATGGGAATACCGTCACCGTTATCATCCTTACCACGTTTTGTTAAGGTGATGTCTAAAATGCTGGCAGCTTTAATAGCATCATCACAAAACAGCTCATAAAAATCACCCATACGATAAAATAGCAAACAATTTGGATGTTTTTCTTTTAGATCAAAATATTGTTCCATCATGGGAGAGTGTTTTTTTGCCACAAAAATACCGTTTTTTAAAATACAAAAAGATGTTCTTAATGTACGCCATAAAACAGGTCAGGTAAATGAAAACTTTATGTATGATCATAGCGAATCGTAATATCTTGCACTAACGCGCGTTAACTGTTTATTAAATTGTTTACTGTATTCTAACCGTAGAGGGCCACTGATTTGGTGGAGGAGGAATTA
>CAZTIE010000137.1:0-3635 GCA_964613645.1 uncultured Verrucomicrobiales bacterium | reverse complement strand
ATGAAAGTAGGTAAATAAAACCATTATATCTCATTTCATTAGCATTTGGCTATATCATCAAAAACGGCCATGCCTTTGTCAGCAACAACAACCAATTTTTGCTCCTTAAACGGGTGCAGCCAAGATACAAAAATATGTGCTTCAACACCTTTTTTAAAAGATAAATGCGTTGTCGTTACATCATAAATTGTAGGGCTTAAATGACAAGCGCCTGTTGCATAAACAGAATCTGGTTGTTCGCCAACTAATCCTAAAATCATCGAAATATCATGGGGCGCAAAGCTCCACAATATATTTTCTTCTGTTCTAATCTTACCTAAATTTAAACGATTGGAATAAATGTATTGAAGCCTACCAAGATCCCCTTTTGCAACTAAACGTTTCAATTCTAAAAATGCTGGATGATATTGCAACAAATGACCAATCATCAGTTTTTTGTTCACTTTTGCGGAAAGGTCACAAAGCACTTGCGCCTCTTCAAGATTTAAAGATAACGGTTTTTCTACAAACACATTTTTACCAGCATTCAGCGCTTTTTTTGTCAATTTGTAATGATGTTCTGCAGGGGCCGCAATAACAACACCATCAATATCACTATCAAGAACCTGATCAAATGTAAGGTTTAGTACATTATATTCTTTTGAAAATTTTCCAGCTTGTTCTGCATTGCCGTCACAAACAGAATGAAGCGCACCTAACACCAAAAAATTACGCACAAGGTTTTGCCCCGAATGACAGCATCCAATAACAGAGATTTTTAGCCCCCTATCTACTCATCTTTATTTTCTTGAATGTCTGTCAGTTTACCATTTTCGAATTTTAAAATTTTATTGCATCGCGACAAAGTTGATATTCTGTGCGCGATCATAATAACCGTATAGTCTTTTGAAATTTCGTTAATTGTTTCCATCAGCTTTGATTCTGTTGTTGTATCAAGTGCTGATGTAGCTTCGTCAAAGATTAGTACTTCTGGGCTAGCATATAAAGCCCTAGCGATTGCAATTCTTTGGCGCTCTCCACCAGATAAACGAACACCGCGTTCTCCAGCTAAAGTTTTTGCGCCTTTAGGCAAACCATCAATTAATTTTGATAATTGTGCTGTGTGAATGGCTTTTTGAAGCTTTTGCGCGTCAACGGTTGATGCACCAAAAGCAATATTCGCCTCTATCGTATCATCTGTTAAATAAATACTTTGCGGCACGTAACCAATTTTTTTATGCCACTGAAAGGATGAAACAGAAAAAGAATCATCAACTAAGATCTGCCCCGATGTTGGTTTTAAAAGCCCTAAAATTAGATCAACCAATGTGGATTTCCCAGACCCCGTTTCACCAACAATGCCAATACAATCTCCTTTTTTAACATCAAAGCTTACATTGGATAAAGCATTTTTATAGGTATTTAAGTACTTAAAACACACATTATGAAACGTAATTTTTTGCTTGAAATGAAAATCTTTTTCATCTTTTAAAGGAGTGCCAGAGGTGGTGTGAAAATATTCGTGATATACACGTTCAATATAAGGCGTCATCGTTTTAAAGTTATTCACCTGATTTATCATACGGTTCAACCCTGGCATAACACGAAACCCAAGGTATAAATAGCCACCCATAATGCCGATCATTTCTTGTGGATTATTTTGTTTCAACCCCATATAAGCGATTGCAAAAACGAACAAACCAACAAATAAAACCTCTATCACAATGCGGGGAATATTATTCGTTGCTGTTTGAATAGCTTGCACCGATGCTCTTTCTTTGGCCTGAACTTTATAAGCCTGAATAAAAGAATCCCTTTTTCCAAACAAAATAATTTCTTTAAATCCATGAAAAAACTGCATCAATTTTTCAGTCGATTTCATGCCGGTATCTTGTAATTTCTGCCCCCAACGATAAAACGCTGGTAGTAAAAATTTATAGATGCAAAAACTGAAAATGGCGCACAGGGAACATAATACAATCGCCAATGATGGCTCCATATAAACAATCATGGCACATAGCGATATAAACACAGCAAGCTCTGATACGATCATTGCAAGCGTTAACATGGCACCTGAAAACATTTGCTCTACGTCACCGGATAGAACAGACATGCCATAAGACGAATTGCGTGTTAAATAAAATCCATAATCAATGTTGGCGTACTTATGCAGCATTTTATTTTTAAAGGTATAATTCATTTTTTGAATAGAAAAGTTTTGAAAAAACACTTCAGCAGCCGCAACAATATTTTTAAATAAATAAAGCCCGCCAAAAGCTAAAGCAATATAGAAAATAATGCGCCCTGGTGACAAATCGCCAATGATACCGACCATATTTAAATATTTAAGGGCCGAATCAGGGTTGGTCATGGCGCCTGCAAAAACAACAATTAAGGCAGCTGCAGCAACTTCAAGTATAGCAGAAGTTAAGGCAAAGCCAACAATCATACACCACTGAATTTTTTCAGATCTGCTTAAAAGTTCCCTTAACTTTTGAAATGTTGCAAAGAGTGAGCTTGCGTTCATAGTGAGTTGCCCCTACGTGAAATTTGAAGCAAAGGTAAAGTAATAATCTGACTTTGGAGCAACTGTGCACGTAAATCATCATAAGTTTTTTGTGGTGTTTGCGTATCAGTTATAATGACGACATCATAGTTTTGAACCGTTTTAATAGCATCAATACATGAAACATGGATATTTTTAGCGGATCCTACAAGTTTAGCAATATCCGCCAAATCACCAGATCCAAATAAAGCAATATGTTTGTATTTTTTTACTAAGCACAAATTAAACGCTTCTTCACACTGGCTTTTGGCGTCTCTAAAAAAGGAGAAAGAACGACTTAAATAATCCTTCATCATATGGCTTTTTTCTGCCATGCCTTCGGGTGTGATAAAGTATAAAATACGCTTTGGTGAAACTTGCTTACCGCGAACCCAACCTTTAACAAGACATCGTTTTAAGTATTGATTCATTAGACCAAGGGCAATGCCTAGTTCTTTGGCCAAATCACGCTGTGTAAATTCCGACTTTTCATCGATGGACGTTAAAAGACGCATCATGACTTCTTTTTCTGTTTGCGATTTAACTTTTTGAAAACCCGACATTGTTTAATTTATGTTCAGCTCATGAACAAAAGATAACGCGTTTGTCGTATCATGTCAATAAATGTGAAATTATTTACAAATACAATTGAGATCAATTTTTTTTCTGCCTGTAATACCTTTATGCCATCTAGCGGCATCGTCAAGTTAACACGAGCTTTTTCATCGTGTATAGTGATAACTAATCTAAAAAATATTTGTTATTTTATGAGACCTTTGCATAACTTCTAATTCAACTTAATAATTTCTGTCACTGTTTAAAATTTGCTATAATGAACCATACATTCTGTAATCAACTACTACCGGCTAAAGCCGGTAGTTTGGAAAACGCTTGCAAAGCAAATTAAAAGCGTAAACGCTAGAATTCAGATATCCTGAAGTCATCTTTCTTATGATGTTCTTCCTGGTTTTCTATATATTTTTGGACATCTTCTTGAGTTACATTACCAACTATTACGACAAAATATAGTCAAATGCTAATGAAATGAGATATAACGGTTTTATTTACCTACTTTCATTCATGACTTACTCCTTAGATTTTCGCCGCAAGA
>CAZTIE010000136.1:0-3642 GCA_964613645.1 uncultured Verrucomicrobiales bacterium | reverse complement strand
TGACTATACTTAAGAGTACATGTCTTTATTCATGATTTATATATAAGGCAGATGGCGTAAAATTGCAAGGGTTGCACGTTCAAATATTTTATTGTTAGAAATACGCAATAACGGTTAGTATAAAGCGAACATATACAAAACATGTAGACACCACACGTTGTTACACTTAGCAAAAAACTCAACAAGCGTAGGCGGGCTCCTATTATGCGCCTCCATCTTATCTGCTGTATTAAGCAATAGCCTGTTGCATTCCTTAGGGTCAAAGTATCCGACAATCACTATTCTATTTTATAAAAGCATTGTCGGCTGCTTATGCTTAGTTGTTGTATTCTATGATGACATACAAGCCATTACACATGTTAAGCGCATCAAGCCTTTAATGATACGCACCTGTGTTGGTATTATTGGTGTATTTGCGTGGATTTTATCAGTTCAAAATATCACCCTATCTTCAGCATCCGTATTATCTTTAACCAGCGGATTTTTCTCCGCTTTAGGTGGTTATGTTTTTTTAAAAGAAGAAACTTCATGGATAAAAAACACCAGTATCATATTAGGTTTTTGTGGTGCTGTATTTGTCATTACCCCACATTTTTCACAAGGAAATTTATTTTACTTCCTGCCTCTTTTAAGTGCATTATGCTTTGGCGCCTCTTCCACCTTAACCCGCTATCTTGCAAGGGATGAATCTGAATGGGCCATTTCTTTTTATCTTTTCGCAACAATGACCTTATGCGCTATGCCTTTTGGCGCACGACTACCACACTCTATAGCTGATTTTTTTATACTGCTTTGCATTGGGGCGTTGTATGCAACATCTCAATTTTTATTTGTACGGGCTTATAAATACGCTGAAGCATCTTACTTAGCACCCTTTAAATTTTTAAAACCGCCGCTACATATGATTATTGGATTTGTCTTTTTTAAAGAAGTCCTGGATATATATGACTTTATTGGATTTGCAATGATTGCACTATCATTAAAATTGCTGTCTCTTTTAAAAAAAAAAGCACACTAATTAAAAAAACAAACAATATTTATGCATATTAGGGGTTTGTTAATATCCTGCTGATAATCTAAAGATATAAAGGGTATTTAAAAGGTTATCGCCATGTACAAATCAATTCTGCACGTTATAATGTTAATGGGGCTTGTAGTTCCTGCAATGGCTGATAATGCACAAAATAACGTAAGTAACAAACCACAAACAGATAGTGACGTCTTTAATAAAATGTTAGAATTCAAACTAACGAATGATGGTATTAGCTATGAATATGTTGATTTTGATGACGATGAAGACGAAGGGGATATCGCCCTACAAGATGATGAAGATATTGCTGGTGCGCTTGGTCGCTTAATGAACACTTAAAGCCTAATCATCTTGTGCGACAAGCACGTTTGCTTTCAGATTTTAATTGTCCGCATGCTGCAAAAATATCCTGCCCACGTGGTCGTCTAACAGGCGATCTGTAACCAGAGCGCTCTAAGATTTCAGCAAATTTTTGAATTGAATCAGATGTAGAGCGTTCATACTTTGAGCCCGGCCATGGGTTAAACGGAATTAAATTTATTTTTGCCGGAATACCCTCAATCAATTTTATAAGTTCACGTGCATCTGATGCAGAATCATTCACACCTTTTAACATAACATATTCAAACGTTACTTCTTTTGTACCACTCGTTTCAGGATATCTGCGTACTGATTCCATGAGTTCTTTCAGTGGATATTTTCTATTAATAGGAACAATTTCATTCCGCAAATCATCGCGTACAGCATGTAACGATACGGCCAACCGGATCCTTAGATCTTCTGCGCATTTATCAATCATGGGTACAACACCAGACGTTGATAAAGTTATTTTCTGACGAGAAAAACCAAGACCTTTAGGATCCATCATAATTTTCAATGCTTTTGATAAATTATCATAATTATATAAAGGCTCTCCCATGCCCATCAAAACAATATTGCTGATATGACGGTTAGCAATTGGCGTGGGCCATTCACCAAAAATATCACGTGCAGAGACGACCTGACCCAACAGCTCTGCCGTACTTAAATTACGAACCAACATTTGAGTGCCTGTATGGCAAAAGGTGCACGTTAACGTGCAACCAACCTGGGAGGAGATACATAGAGTACCGCGTGTTTTTTCAGGAATATGAACACACTCAGCCTCGTTCCCGTCAGCAAAATGTAAGAGCCATTTTTGCGTACCATCTTTGGATGTCATGACAGACTTCACCTGTGACCTGTCTAAAGTGCAGTGTTGTTCTAGCTGTTCACGAAAACCTAACGGTAGGTTTTGCATATCATCAATGCTGCGCACACCCTTATTATAAACCCAGTCAAAAATTTGTTGTGCTCTAAATTTTGGTTGATTTAATGTTTGGCATAAAGATTGTAAATCATTTAAATTTGTGCCAATAAGGCTTTTTTTTATATCTGTCATTTTTATGTAATCTTTACTGCTATAATTTAAATTTATGATGGTCTTCGTAAGATTTAATCATTCTAATCCTTTTCTGCTAGTCATAAAAGAAAATTATCAGACAAACTAGCTTGAGCCATAGAGTGGGTTCTAATAAACAGACGGAATTTGAATCCTATTGAGCAACTTTTTGCTACATTGCAAAAAAGGATACATCAGCTTAAAAAATTAATATTTGATGATGCTATTAGAACATATGGTTTATTTTTGAAATAGCTCATCCCACATTCGTGTTATTAGGTTATCTACAGTAGATTCAGCAATATTACTGAAAATTGGGCGATTGTTATTGTTTTTCATCATAATTGACCAGGCTAGAATTATTAGCCTCATTAATATTTTGTCACCGTGCCCTTGCTACTTTTTTATTTACTGCCACCCCTTAAGCCCTAAGGATAAATAAGCAGCATATAAACCAGCGGGAGCTATAGCCAAGCCGTACGGCATATATTTTTGCATCGACGTATGTGAAGCTTCTTTTTTAACATCAGTTAAATCAGAAATGAAAAAAGATGAAATTTTGTTAAAGATATTATTTTGAAAAGCTTTTAATCGTGCTGTATGTATATGTTTTTTAAGGGAAAAAATAATAACAGCAAGTATTCCACCTAATAAAATTGTATAAATAATTAAATGCAGCGTATAAAAAGGGCCCAGACCAAAGGATAGGCTGCTTAATAATTTAGCATCTCCAAAACCTAATATATTGACTTGTGCTAACAGTATGCCAGTGAAAAATATGATTGTTGGAAATATTAAACTTTGTGGAATGCGGCTATAGTCTGTTAGTAAAAAATAGATTAAAAAAATTGCACAAATGAATATAGGCAAGGAATTTGGGATAATAAAATAGAAGAAGTCAAAAATGACGACAAGTATTAATGCAATAGTCAAAAGGACAAAAAAGGCCATGAATATTTTCTTATATAACCCCTACCTATTTTAAATTGTACTCAATTCTACCCAAAAATTCAATGTGTTCCACCTCGTCATTTGTAAGGGTGCAGTCACAGAAATATGGATTCTTCTTTACAGCACAGTTGCAAGAAACCCTTTCCCTCGTTTACCTGCAATTAAATGAGTACGCATACCACGTTTTCCACTCCTCTCCCCAAACGATTTACTGCCCTTGGCACTCCAAGCATGTGGACGA
>CAZTIE010000135.1:0-3672 GCA_964613645.1 uncultured Verrucomicrobiales bacterium | reverse complement strand
AATTGCATGGTGATTTTCATCAACCAAATTCGTCAAAAAATTGGGGTGATGTTTGGAAATCCTGAAACAACAACAGGTGGAAACGCCCTTAAATTTTACGCTTCTGTTCGCTTAGATATTCGCCGCATTGGTGCCATCAAAGATAAAGAAAATGTTGTTGGAAACCAAACACGCGTTAAAGTTGTTAAAAACAAAATGGCGCCACCCTTTAAAGTTATTGAATTTGATATCATGTACGGCGAAGGTATTTCTAAAACAGGTGAACTTATCGACCTTGGTGTAAAAGCAGGCGTTGTAGATAAAGCTGGTTCTTGGTATTCATATGGAACGCAACGCATAGGACAGGGTAAAGAATCTGCCCGTCAATTTTTAAAAGAAAATCCAGCGGTTGCACAAGAAATTGAAGATAAGATCAAAGCTGACGCAGGCCTTGTTGCTAAACAAATGTTGATAGCTGAACCAGAGGAATAAATGTCGCGCATTGTATCTGGCATTCGTCCAACGGGACACCCGCAGCTTGGTAACTACTTTGGTGCTTTAAAGCAATGGGTGCGTATTGCAGAAAAAGCAGATGAAACTTTTTTTTGCATTGTAGATCAGCACGCTTTAACGACACTTAAAGATCTGCATACGTTAAAACAAGATACAATGATTATGGCAGCAACCTATATTGCATGCGGAATAGATCCTGTCAAAAATGCAGTTTTTGTGCAAAGCCATGTACCATACCACACAGAGCTTGCTTGGTATTTAACATGCATGACTCCTATGGGTTGGCTGTCACGTATGACGCAGTTTAAAGATAAAGCCGGTAAAAAACGCGAAAATGCCTTAACAGGGCTTTTCACCTATCCAGTTTTAATGGCAGCAGATATTGTTTTATACGGGGCAACGCACGTGCCTGTTGGTGATGATCAAAAACAACACGTTGAATTTGCCCGTGATATTGTTCAAGTATTTAATAATATGGCAGAAGCTGCAATTTTAAAAATGCCGGAGCCTGTGATTCAAAAATCTGGCGCCCGTATTAAAAGCCTACGTGACGGCCTAAAAAAAATGAGCAAATCAGATGTATCCGATTATTCACGCATTAATTTAAATGATGATAATGACCTTATCGCCTTAAAAATAAAAAAAGCAAAGACTGATCCTGACGCCATTACAGGCGATATAAAGTCACTAGAAAATCGTCCTGAACTGGAAAATTTAATAACACTGCATGCCTTACTAGAAGATAAACCGGCACAAACTGTTCTAGCGTCTTTTGATGGTAAGAATTTTTCAGATTTAAAACTCTCCCTTACAGATTTACTGATAGCGCATTTATCCCCCATACGGGAACAAGTAAATACACTTTTAAATGACCAAGCATATTTAAATACGTGCTTAAAAGATGGGGCTGCTCGCGCCAATACTGTTGCTCAACAAACAATGCAACAGGTTAGATCTAGCTTAAACTTACTGCAGTTATAAAACATGCTACACGAGAACTTAAGAGAAGATCAGCTTCGCGCCCTAGCAAAAGATTTTGCCAAAACCGTTAATTTTCCAAATATTGTCTGTTTATATGGTGATTTAGGTGCCGGGAAATCTACTTTTTGCAGAACCATTATTCAAACACTTTTGGGTGATGCAGATCATGTTGTACCAAGCCCAACTTTTACGCTGGTTCAAGAGTATGAATGCGCGACAGGAACTATATATCACTTTGACCTATATCGTTTACAAAACGCTGAAGACTTAATAGAGCTGAATATTGAAGAAGCGCTACAATCTGGACTTTGCCTTATAGAGTGGCCTGATCGGCTTGGCACTTTTATGCCTGGTAGCAAAATTGATCTACATATAAAAAAAGAAAGTGATACGTTACGATCCATTAGCATGGAAAAAACAATCGAATAAGTATTTAACACTTAAAAAATCAACCTGATTTTGAATATTAAATCGCGTTTGTTTTATTGTAAATTTGCAGTAAATAGTGTTTTGCATGCTTGAACTCTGTTTTCAGTTCTGGCTTTTGCACTAAATCCCAGGCATAGGCGTTAGCTTGTTCTAACAATAGGTCATAAAACGCTTGCTCATCTGATGTTGCATTTTCAAGATCGCTAAATTTAAATTTAGGAAGGCCACTTTGCTGCGTGCCAGTTGTCTCCCCAGCGCCACGCAGTTTAAGATCAAGCTCTGCCAATTTAAAGCCATCGTCATGTTTGCGCATCGCTTCTAAACGTTTCACACCCGAAAAGGACAGTGGTTGTTTGTATAGCAAAATACAATAGGATGCAGAACCCCCGCGCCCTACCCTGCCCCGCAATTGATGCAGCTGTGCTAGTCCAAATCTTTCCGCATTTTCAATCAGCATAATGGTTGCTGCTGGCACATTAACGCCAACTTCTATAACGGTTGTTGCAACCAGAACTTTCAAATCGCCTTTTTGAAATGAAAGCATAATCGCATCCTTTTCTTTTGGCTTCATTTTACCATGCACAAGCCCAACAGCTTCTACCCCAAAGGCATTTTGAAGGTCTTCATAGCGTTTTGTAACAGCAGTTAAATTAGAGTCTTCTGATTCTTCTATAACAGGACAGACCCAAAAACACTGTGTGCCTGTTTTTACTTGCTGTGCTAACTTATCTTTAATTTCTGGATATTTTTTTGCGCACATAACAGATGTATGAATAGGGATACGACCTGGCGGTTTTTCTGTTAATAAGGATACATCCATATCCCCATAACAAGCCAAGGTTAAGGTTCGCGGAATTGGCGTTGCTGTCATCGATAGTAAATGAACATTATCACCCTTTTTACTTAAGGCAACACGCTGTTCAACACCAAAGCGGTGCTGCTCATCAATCACACAAAATGTTAAATTCTTAAATTCAACAGCGTCTTGAATAATAGAGTGTGTTCCCACAATTAAATCAATCTCCCCATTTTTTAAGCGTTCTAAGATTAAACGTTTTTGTTTTGCCGTTGCAGCTGACGTTAATATCTCTACTCGCACGCGATCACCAACCATTTCTTTAATCGTTTTAAAATGTTGGTTGGTTAAAATGCCTGTTGGTGATAAAAATGCTGTTTGCCCCCCTTTATCTATTTGATCTAACAGCGCAAGGACGGCGACAATGGTCTTACCACTACCAACATCCCCCTGCAGCAAACGAACCATAGGGTATGGTTTATTTAAATCTTTCATTAAAGTATCTAGAATCTCTTTCTGACCTTTGGTGAGTGTAAATGCCAAAGTGTCGATAAATCCTTTTACAAATGGCCGTATTGTACACTCAGTTTTACAGAAGTCATCTTCAATAAGCTGCACCTTTCTGGACGATAAAATCAAAGCCAATTGATGCGCTAAAAACTCATCAAAACAAAGGCGTTGCTTATACGGTGTTTCCATAATACTGTTTTGCGTAAAGTGGTGATGCAACTGTAACACACTATCTTTAAAGCCCGTTAAAGATATGCCCCCTTTATTCAACTGTTCTGGTGTAATCCATTCTGGTAAATCCTCAATTTTTTCTAAGCAGCGCAAGACAAAACCGCGCATAAATTTTTGTGTTAGGCCTGCCGTTAACGGATAAACAGGCTGATCACCAATCCAACCTTTTACTTGATACGATTCGCCAACAAAGTCAGGGTGCGTCATTTTATAATCTAATAATCCTGTACGAT
>CAZTIE010000134.1:0-3689 GCA_964613645.1 uncultured Verrucomicrobiales bacterium | reverse complement strand
CGACCTGTTTAGTAAATTTACTTAATATCTCATTTTATTAGCATTTGGCTATAGTCTCCCATCATTGCGCCATCAGTCCTTCATTTTTATTCGTCTTTCTGGTCTATACCTGCCAAGCTAATTCCTGACTTTTCCTCAACACTCACAACCACTTCTCTTAAAAGCAGCTGCTTGAGGTGGTTTGAAGCCTACGCTTGAATCGCCGACTTGGAGGGTCTACCTCCATCTCTTCAAGAGCTTATGCTCTTCTTTAGGTCACTAAAACCTCCTACTATTGCTCTATGGCACACTACGACAGAACGTTCTTTGAACGTCCTTATCTTTTAAAAGCTTCTCTATATTCTTTTGTAAACCGAATCTGTTTAGCATAAAGGTCACGAAGAAGAGATTGCACGCGATGGCTACTCATATTAGGTGCAATTTGTGACTCTAGTTCCGCAACAATACTTCTAGGCAAAATAAAAAAAATGAAACACTGTAACAATGAAACCGGTAGCTGGTCCAAAGTTTCTAAGTCTCGAATTGTAGAAATACCAATTTCCTTGGGAAGCATAGAGTTTAATACATTGCGATAGTGCGCTTCCACAAGATTTTCACCTTGCGTGCGTGTTGCTTCTGGTTTTTTCAGAATTTCGTTAAGACGATGTAGCATCTCTAGCGTCTTGGGTGAATTTATCATCATTACCTTTTTTAGATGCGCTAAAACATTTTCTGGTAACCCATTCAAATGGCGCATCTGATAATAATGGATTGAAAAATGTTGTGCATGTGTAAGTTTATCGACCATTCTTTCCTTGAAAGGACCCTCTGGGAAAATCGGAAAATACATAACTAACTCATCAGAAGATGAGGCTGTAAAAGAAAAAGGGGGGAAGAGTGATCCATCTCGGTATTGTAAACCAAAATTCCTGCTTATAATATCATCGGCTAAACTGCAAAAAAATGCATCTCCAACGAGATCCGGCTCGGTGAGGATGACCTCCTTTATATGAAATGCTTCTTGTAAAATATCAACAGGGAAAGAAAGAATTACTTTCATATCATCTAAAGTCTTAATATATAGTTCTAAGGCACGTTGGTGAGATTGTTCTATAGCAGGAAAAGCACGCAAAGCTTCTTCTTCAATAATAAATTGCATTGTCTCAGCGGTAGGCCGAACGCTTGGGTCATATTTAAACCCGTCTTTTAGATACTGTGGATATAGTGTGCCGTCCTCTTGTACGGACCATTGAAACCCGTACATTTTGCTGGGGTTGTTGAGGTTGTTAGAGTATTCTTTTGGTAAAAGCTGCAAAAAGTTTAATGTGAAGATTAAATCTTTGTTAAGCTTTAAAAAATCTATTACAGTACCACTCTCTGGTACGCTCCAAAGTAGTGGACGTTTTACCCCTGGTGTAAGCGTTGCTTCTAAAAAGAAAAATAGTTTCCGGGCCGCAGCATGGCTTACCGGATATGGGAGGGGGAGAGGTCCCTCATCATCGTCTTCTAACATCTGCTGTAAGAGCGGGCATAAATTTAAGACATCGCGACGAACTGTTATGACTGTATCATCCGAGAATTGCACGTCCATTGTTTGGTAAAGGGCTTCTTTCTCGACAATTGCTTGTTTTTCTCTTTCGTGGTCACCCATAAGGGCTTTAAAAGCTAAATCTTCATCATCAATCGTTGGAAACATCCTGTCAGCAGCGCTGTCAAGAACAGATATGCTCTTTTTTGCTTCTTCGAATTTTGTATACAAATCCTTTGCTTCTGAAGATTGAGCCTGCGCAACCTTAGATCGATCCTGGCGTTCTTCACGATCAAGCTTAAGACGTTTTGTTTCTGAGGCCAATTTTGCGCTTTTATTCATGAGAGCACTTGTGCGTTGTCCAAAACGATCTACTTTTGGTGCAACTGCTGCAGGAGCGCCTTCTTCTGGCAGAGCAGATACTGAGATGAAGCTAGTTGTTAGTAAAAAACTTAATAAATATTTTTGTCCTTTCATCAATATACCTTTCCGTTGCTGGCGAGCAAATTCGTGTTGTCTTCATAATGAAATTATAATCATAAATAGGTTAACACATTATTAAAATTTTACACCTTACCCCTCATTTTTTTTTGGTTCTGCCTCAGTGTGCCATAGAGGCTTTGTTCGACAGGGTATTAAAAGTTGAGATTTTCTAACCATTTTGTTAATATGATTTAAAAACAATCATGACAAAGATAGCAGAGGATGCAGGTCACCATGTTTTGTTTCTGCCATCCTATGCTCTGGATTTTAATCCAATTGAGCAAGCTTTTGCCACTTAAAAAAAACAGGATTCATCAGGGCGCAAAATTGATAATTGATGATACTATTCGAGAATACGGTTTGTTTTTGGAATGACTATACTGACAGAACTAAGGTACATGTCTCATATGTAGTGAATGTGCGCATATTTACAGATTACTATTGCTGAGTTTCATGATGTTTCTTATAATGATTTTGTGGAAGTAATTTATTGGTTATCACAACTTGGAGGTTTTATGATAGTTCCTGGAGCATGTAAATGAAGATGAATAAGATTTATAGTGCTGTAGTCAACTTTAAAAACTATAGAAAAACATCAAGAA
Source organism: uncultured Verrucomicrobiales bacterium (assembly GCA_964613645.1). GTDB lineage: Bacteria > Pseudomonadota > Alphaproteobacteria > Paracaedibacterales > UBA11393 > UBA11393. Next base: position 1,097 of record CAZTIE010000134.1, on the reverse strand, counting down.
TAAGCAAGTTGCGCCCCCCTCTAGACATCAAATCACTGAAAAAACATCCCAAAACGTTGATGTACAAGAAAGCGATAGACTTGATGTTGAAAGTACAGCTAATCAGAGTTTTTGCAAAAGCGGCTCCAGAAAATATCAAATACCCGTTTTTTCAATATGGTATGAGCTATTAATGACATTTTCGTGGTTGGCATTTACGTTGATTTTTTGGGCTGGGTTATTACTCGGTGTATCCTTTATTGCAACTCCTGTAAAATTCATGGCACCGCACCTGACAATACAGATTGCACTGGAAGTTGGTAAAGCAACCTTTCAGATCTTTAATAAAATAGAATGGGGCATGCTGGCTTTGACAATTATATCGGCTTATCTGCACAGATTTCACATACTGAAATGGTATCTGGTCGTCATTTTAGCAGTATTAATGCTCTTAGAAAGTCTTTGGTTATTGCCGATACTGGATAGGCGAGCAGATTTGGTAATTGCGGGTGAGCTTGCAGTTCCTGGCACATTGCACTGGTTTTATATCATTGCCGATGTTATAAAACTTATCGTTTTACTAGCAGGAGCATGGTATATAAGCAAGGAAACAATATGATGAAAGCAAATATCATCACAGAAGAAAATATCACTCGTTTTGTACACAATTTTTATAAAAAAGTGCGTTCAGATAAAGAACTGAGTCCAATATTTATTTCTGCTATCGGCAATGATGAGGCTAAATGGGGACCGCATTTACAGCGTATGGCAGATTTCTGGTCATCTATCATGCTAGCCAGTAGAAAATATCATGGCAACCCCTTTAAAAAGCACAAAGATTTACCACCATTTGATATTATTTTTTTTGATCGTTGGCTAGAGCTATTTGCAGAAACGGCGACTGAGCTATACACCACATCAAATGCAGATCTTTTCATTGAAAAGAGCAAGCGTATCGCTACAAGCTTGAAACTTGGATTATATTACAAACCGGCTGTGTTGGACTTTGTTCGGCAGGATCATGAAAGTTGAGATTTTCTAACAATTTTGTTAACATATTTTGAAAACAATCACTGTTTTAAGTGCCGTACAAACCAAAACTGAAGTCACCATCTTCT
>CAZTIE010000133.1:0-3740 GCA_964613645.1 uncultured Verrucomicrobiales bacterium | reverse complement strand
CTGCAAAAATTGCACTCACCCCACCTCAGCGACGCAAATTATTTGAATGGACTGCAGCGTGACACAAAACGCAGTGGCTGGCGCGATAGTTTTCACCAACGCGAAGGGAATTTAGTACGTATCGCAATGATGTTTACTATCTAGAAATCGCCGTGACCAACCAGAACGGCAATCTTGATCACGATGATGAAAGGTCGCTTCACATCCACTAACGAAATCCAACTCACCGATTCGCATTCCATATAGCCGTCATTGAGTGCTACAATCTACCAAACTCTGTCGATGCGACGAGGTTATGTTAAGCGGGTTGCTTTTTGCCACAACCCAACAAGCAACGTTAATAGTGCATCAACTTGCTGATTTTGATGGATGAAAGATGCTTTTTTATAAGGAAAATCATCAAGTTACACCCATCAAAGTCTAGTGGTTGCTCCACTAGTCAGATTGTTGTGAGTCAATCAAAGGGTCAGCGACGACAGGAATTTCAACAGCGCATTCATCCTCTCTCTAACCAACCTGCGAAAGGCGTACGCAGATAGTTCCTGGAACACGAGGGTGATAGTCTTTTAGACTGACGAATTGGTTGTCATCAGCAGAAGCTTCGGTCAGACATTCCGTCCAAACATGTGGACGATACTCATGGTCTCGGCAGTTCAACAAGCGTCACATTTATCGATTAATTAATGCGCTTCAACCGGATATTGTGCATTACAAAAATTTAGGGTGAAATATGGGATTATTTAATTTATTCGATAAAGAAAAAAGAAATGCTTCAAATTCAATATCGCAATATAACAGATGCGCAGACATAAGAATTGATATTATTAAGTCATTCAGGATAAATGCTTTGGCTGAAATTAAACTCAAATACCCTAATTCTGAAATCTTAATGAATTATAAGTCTACGATTTTTTTTGTAATCTGCAAAGATAGAAATCAAATATTTATTGGCTGGTTTGCGGATTTATGTGCACCTTGCCTTGATTTTATTTCAAATGATAAAAATACAGAAGATCGATTAATAGCAGTCAAAAAATTTAATGAATCTCTTAAGAATAGGAGGGGTGTTATTGCGCTTGAATCCTATGGTAAAGCAGGATGTGACGGTTATCATTATCCAGATTCCCGTAAAAGCTTCTTTGAAAAGGGTTATGAATTCTTAACGGATTTTGAGGCAGGGAGATTATTTGGAGCAAGTCTTTTTTTAAATGGCAGCCAGATAGGCAAATCGTCATTTCTCAACCCCCGAAAAATTGGTTACTTTTCGGATGTGATATATGAAAATATTATAGATAAAAAAATTAGGACGAACACGGGCTTCTCGAAATTAACACTTATCCTTAATAGATTAAATTACATTGGCGGATCGCATATATTTGGTTATGAAGTTATTTTCGGAAATGAAAATCAAACCAATACTAGGTATGCTTTATCAAGCAATTCTGGAATTATTGGCCTAAGAGATTTCCTGTCTAGTATAGAGATGCCAATTACCAGGGATTATGATGATATTGGTAAGAAAGGTTTTCTTGCTTGGATGGAAGAAGATGAGCATAAGATTGATAGCGATGTTATTCCAATTGGAATAGTTGATGAAATTGGGAATCGTGTAATCTAATTTCCAGACATCAATAGGTTAAAATCTAGATCGACGAAAATTTCAGTCCCTTGTTTTTGCCGTAACTTCATTCATCCTGTCGGATTTATTGCAAAAAACGTAAAGAATAATTTATGCCAAAACGTCAAATGAAAAATAATCCACAGGTACTGAATCCTATTTCATTTACTAAAAATTTAGTAAAGTTTATGAAATTTTCGTCCTCTGCAATAGGATGTTTTTTGTTGGTTTCCTGCGCAGCGGCAGACAAGAGGCTATATGGAGACCCATCATTATCAGTGGCTATTTACTCAAACCAAACATTGCACGCAACACAAATGTGTGCCTCTGATAATAGTTTTGTGAATCAAGTGGATGCAAATAGGTTTCTAGAATATATGAATAGAACATTGAATCCAAAATATTATATTGATAACTATGAGCAATTTGCGATTGACTATAAACAAATTAATAGCAAATTCACCGAGCAACTTGGCAAGATGAGTAATGTTGAAAAGCAAAATTACTGCTCATCTTTTTCTAAAGATATTGAAATAATGGGAAAAGTTGGGATTAGACATACCATACAAAGGCATATTGATTTTAGAACACACTTTTCCCCTTCTCACCAAGCACGAGAAAATTTGAGAATGCTAGGCGCTGCTGTGATACTACTTGCTCAAGCTGTTCCGACAGCAAAAGGGATTTCTCAAACTAACAAGGGAAATTATAACGACGCTGGAAAATCGTTTGCGAGTTCCCAGCGCGTTGCAACTGCCATCGGTAGTGTTTCAAATTCTTATGCAGGATCTAATTGTGAAAGCTTCATGAATTTTGCCAATATAAACAAGAGCAAAATTGAGTTTTCATGGAATAAATACATTAGCATTTTAGAGTGCTCGGAATAAGCTTATCCATTTATGTAGTGACTTATTGCATGTGGCTGTAGCGGACTGCATGAAAAAAAGTTCAAGACTGTATTCAGCGGTTTTTCAGTACCGAATTAACTGAAAAGGGGATTTATGGAGCAATGGAACGTAAAACTTATTTAGCAAGGAATCTCACTGAATGCAGTTGATGTGACTGGCAACGTGACTGAGTTTTGATCAATTCTGGTGCTGCTTTTCGGTGTCAGGCGATACGGCTTACCCTCTAATTATCATTACTTATTTTTTTAGCTCTATTACTGTTGATTCCAATTTATTTATTAAACTTAGCTCCACCGATCGGTGAAGCAAACATTTTTCCAAATACTCACACAACAAAATAGCTTGCTCGGATTTTAATACCTCTGTTCCGTTCAAAGCTATGTCTTTATGCAGCTCTTGGCCATCCTCAAAACTTATGTTGTGTTCTGGATGTAATTTAATGAATTCCTGCAGTTTCATAATTTGTAAGATCTCTTAAGATCGCTGTTTCTGAAATACAATTTAACCGATTAGGCTAAAGTGACTGAGCGGCTCGCTTGAAGTAGACCATATTGTCATCGAAGTGTTTGACAAGTTGATTGTCACCCATGGCAACAGCAATTACCCACCTCGAAACAAGAGAATATCCAAGGTGCTCAATGGAAATATCTCCGCCCTTAAGACGAAGCTCTTCTTGTTTTTTTGCGAGTGTATTTAAAAATTCTTTACGTTCTTGGAACGTTTTTCCCTGAAAACTCTCTTTCGTATATTTATGGTCGAAATCAGAAAGGGCATCGACTATACCCTTACCGACTCTCGTCTGCTTTGATAATGGGGCAACTTGGGTATTCCGGTCGATCGTGACCGGTCATTCGTAAGCGTTTAGAACCCCAACCTCAAACTCCGATCAGCGCCCCACTTCGCCCCAGCAACTGTGCCGGAATAGACGGCAGGGCGGGTGCAGGCAGGCCCTGCCGTGCGGCGTGAATTGCACGGGCCAACAAGTCAGTGGCGCTGGCACCCCTGAGTCGGCAGGTGTCAATGACACTGGCAAGCAAGGCCAAGCTGTTGGAGCCCACCAGGTTTCGTGTGCCGTAGCTGATACGCCGCGCAATCACCCAGTGGCGCAGTTGTCGCTCGGCGGCATTGTTGGTCAGGGGCAGCTGCGGGTCAGCCAACACCCCGGGGTTCGACAGATATCACCCTCCAGTCGTCCCGAACCCCAATGAAATCAA
>CAZTIE010000132.1:0-3817 GCA_964613645.1 uncultured Verrucomicrobiales bacterium | reverse complement strand
CGTACTTAATCAAGCCTTGGAGGTGCATATCACCCAACAAGTAAGCACACTCCTCCGGTGGCTTAAATTCCTCCACGGCTTGATTAAGTACGGCTTGATGTTGCTCACACCAAGACATGAGCTGAGTCATAACTTCATCAGGTAAGCGTGTCTTCTCATGGTAATTAAAACTCAACTTAAGCAAACGCTCGGTTAACGGAGCAAAACGCACCGATTGCATCACATCCGACGGTGCCGTTTCAAAGTACTTCGCCAACCAGAGCATAAACGCTTCAAACCAAGCCTGAAATTTAGCTTGCCATGGGGTGTCTTGCTCAACCTCACATGAATACAAAGGCAACAAAGCCTCGAATACCGATAGTTGGGTATCTAAAGTATCAGCGTCGACTGATGACCAATCACGTAATATGATGTCGTCCAACAAGATGACAATCCAGGGCTCATAAGCTTCAGGCAATCCATCATTCCAAGATGACTTCACATTCAACTGAAGTGAGCATATCAAAGCAAGAGCATCCATGGCCGTTGGCCAATCTGAATCGATTTCACCAACACATGACCAAGGCTCGGGACAATCTTTTTTTTCAATGGCTAAACGTTCTGCTTCTCCTTGTTCTTTCAGCCAGCGGATAACTTCACTCAACTCAGAATCTTTGTGATTTCTATCCCGTAAACGCATCACAATCAATTCACGTAAGCGCTGATACTCGTGAGATAGGCTGGTTTGTGAGGCGATAAAATCACGAATGAACGTTTTTAAACCAAACCCTTGCTCTTCAAAAAAATCATTCCACGCTGACGCTTTAAATACAAAAGACGTTCGTTGACGCCAACTTAGCATGAAAGCAAAATCCCTCATCGCATGACACCACCCTGAGCACAAGCAACAACAGCTGCTGGGTCTGCTACCGTAGCAGGGGCAAAAAATGCATGATACGCCGTAGACTCAGATACAACCTCCTCAGCATAACGCGTAATATCAGGCTTAAAGACCTCATCTTCTTCATCCTCAAACACCGCTTGAACAACATCCAACACAAACTGAGCTTGCGTTAGGCTGAAATGACGTGACTCCAACGCTAAAAGCTGTGCAGCAATAATCTTCTTAGTATCTTTTTTTATTTTTTTTAATAACCGCTCTTCAACAGCAGCCTTTTCTGCTTTAAGAGCAGCTTTTTCTGCTTCAACAGCAGCTATTCTCTGTTCGCCAAGAATATGAAGCCTATACTCCGTCTTAGCTTCAATCCCACCAGCCCGACCAGTCCCTGAAAAATCAAAAATCGCTTTTTCTTCACGAAGCGCTGCCATTTTGAAAAGTGAGTTTTCTAGCTCTTTTATGACGCCAAGTAAATCGTTAGCGGACTTTGAACCACGATTACTTCCCGGAGCTGCATAAGTACTCACTTGTTCTCGAAATGCTTGAAGTTTAATATTCAATGCATCGATTTCGTGCACAAAATCTGCTGTTAATGTACCGCTGCTTTGTCTGTTTAAGCAATGACATGCCAAAAATAAAACGCCCCAATAAATAGCTATACGTTGTTTTACAAAATGATCTGTATCTCTTGCGCCAAACCACTCCATAATGGGCCACACCACCCCCCAAAACGAATTCGTATTTGACTCTGAATAATCATACAAACGTAGAGCAAAAGCATGTGTTGCATTAAAAAAATCATTCCATGCATTTCCCAAAAGCAGAGCACTTTCACCACTAAATCTTGAACGACACACGAGAGTCGTTAATATACTGTGTGTTACTTGAGCCATCATAAAAAAACTAGTTTCTGAATGTGGTTTTATATCTCCTGTTTCGAGCATCTGCTCTTCCATCCATGGTAAAGGATCACCACCAAAACGCACGAGTCCTTGAGCAACTAACAACCACGGATTATGTAAAACATCAAAATTTGAGCTCAACGAATCCCGCCCCTTCTCTAATGTGTATGCAAGCATAATATCCAATGCTTTATAATCAAGTTCACTGGGTTTATTTTCCTTATTTCGCAGTATAAATCTTGAAAAAATAGATAGATTATTTGCAATGATGGCGTCATCAGGATCACGCACTAACCTAAACGCCTTTTGCTTTAGCCTATGATAGGTTTTGTCAGACCAAACGAGTGCGTTTTGACTGCCTAACGCTCGATTTAAAATATATTGAGCAGCATCACTTACATTGTCATGCTGATTGATTAACTTAGTTGCAAGAGTGTCAATAAATTCACCATCGCTCATGGTTGATGATTTTATATCTGGGTTCACAGCACGTAACTGCATTAAATTATCCGCAATCCAGTCCTTGAGTTCTTCTTCACTCTGCATATTTTTTATCATGCTTAAATAATTCTGCTCGGGTTCTTTTCTTTGTTGTATACCAGAGAGAGATTGATACTTCTCCATTTGATTAACTTGACGCCAATCAAAGATGATGCTATCTAAAAAATTAGACTGACCTAATAAACATAATTCAATCCAAAAAGGAATAAAGTCTCTTTGGGCGTCTCTACCAACTTCGGCATCGGGAAAAGAAAAACTAATCAAATTAGCCAGAAATTTGATTGCATCTGAAGCTTCTACTGGAATATCAAAAAGACCATTTTTTTGATACTCAACTCGAAAAACAACAGGGGCTGGCTGAAATGCAACTTCAGACTCAAAATGCTCTAAATTAGGATTAACGTTATCTAGCATATCTTTTTCTCCGTTTTCGACTGCAAGTAATGCATTTTGATGCAAAAATTCCACTTGAAATTCGTCTTGAATACAAGGAGTTTCAATTAATTGGTTCATCACTACCAAAACGCGTTCATTAAAATAAATAGGGCGCTTGATTGCGCTTGATAAACGCTCTTGAAGATGATTCAGCTTATCTTCATTAGTTTTCGTGCTAAATAAAATAATAAAACAATCATAAATCCATCCTGATCTATATTTATGCTCATCTCTGTTTATCATATGCACACCAAATGAATAAGGCAGGCCTTCTGGTTCAGCATTTAATAATAAATTTGGAGGAATAAGTATACGATTGCTTGCTTCATGATGGGGCAAATAAAATTTATACTTTTTGGAAGAAGCGTAATCAATCAAAAACGCTTGTATATTATTTAATTTATCGCTGATTCCAGATACTTGACCATGTAGTGTACTTAATGCTTGAGGTTGAGAATGAGCCATAGCCATAAATGAATGGTCATTATAGCGTGGAGCAACTGAACTAATAAATGTAGAACCAATTTTTGGCATCATAATCCAATCAAAAAGACGAGCTATCTCAGTTTCAATCGCTTCTTGCCTCTCATGCACATGCTCACTTGACCGTTGGATTGTTTCAAAAATTTTGGGTAAATCCCTGGAATAACCCGCTAATTCACTGGTAATCAGTTCCAGTAACCCTCGATCTGCTTTACCTCTTCCCCTCAAATCCGACTCTCTATCAGATAGAAAAATACTCAAGTCTTCCATTTTTTGATTAATCGTTATCAGTGTATTTTGATACTGTTGTATTAACGCCTTTATTTGTGGAACACCAAATATAGAGTGGAAAATTTGATCACCAAGACGGTTGAATAAATAATTTACTGTGGCAATTTTATCGCAAATAATAATATGAAAACGCACCCATGTTGCTGCATTAAGTATCACTTCTGCATTTTCACGAATAGCTTCCTCATAAGCAGCACTTTGTTCTTCTCCTTCCAATGAGCTGATTTCTACTTTATCAGAATTAATCAAAGTTATATTTAAATAACGTGCCAACAGCAATTCTAATTTTAAATTTTTCAACATAAGCTTTGCCCTCCACAGCCCTCGT
>CAZTIE010000131.1:0-4009 GCA_964613645.1 uncultured Verrucomicrobiales bacterium | reverse complement strand
TCGTCACCTACAGGGGTTTACGTATATTGTCGATATTGACTACAAAACGATTGTTAAGTGTACACCTGAATATTTTTTAAGTGCCGGATACCCGCAAAAACTCATTGCTTATTTGAATTATACCCTGATTCAGGGTGCCATTTATGCTGTTATTTCTATGGTGATCACGGTTTTTGCGTCGATTGTTTATTTTATGCGAAAGGGGAAAAAACTAAAAAACACCAAGCAACTGAGCGGCATTCATGTTTTAGATACGGCCGCTTTTAAGAAAACGCTTAAAAAACAGAAAGTCCACATCAGCTTAACCATTGATAAAATGCCCATACCTTTTGAGGCTGAAACCAAGCATTTCATGGTATCCGGAACGACAGGGTCTGGTAAATCTAATATGATTAATCACCTGTTAAAAGCTATCGAAGAACGTGGAGACAAAGCAGTCATTGTTGATACAACCGGTGGCTTTGTCGAAAAGTTTTACCAAGCAGGGCGGGATACAATTCTAAACCCTTATGACGCAAGAACAAAGGATTGGTGCTTGTGGTCAGAACCCTTGAATCACGATTATGAATTTAATGATTTGGCTGAATCTTTAATTGAAAAACAGCATAACGATGTGTTTTGGGCGAATACTTCACGCCAAGCGGTGACGGCCATGTTGAAGCATATTAAACATAATTCGCGTGATTTAGCAGAGGGGTTAGATATACTCCTCACAAAACCCTTACGTGAAACGCAAGCAATCTTTAAGGGGACAGCTGTAGAACCCTTATTTGCAAAGGAAAATGAACGCACAGTCCTCTCCATTCGGGCGACGCTGACGACGCAATTAGAATCTCTCTATTCACTAAAAAATAACAAAACAGGTTTTTCTGTGGATGAATGGATTAAGGACGCGCATAATGCTGGATTTCTCTTCCTATCGGGTCTTCCAAAGCAACGTGCAGCGCTTCGCCCGCTTTGGTCTGTTTGGTTTAATATGGCAGTTAAATCTGTCATGGACTTACGTCCTGATTCAAACCGCCGTATTTGGTTTATTGTTGATGAGCTGTCATCATTAAACAAGCTACCTTGCCTTGATATGGCGCTAGCAGAGGGCAGAAAGTATGGCGCCTGTATGGTTATCGGATTTCAAAATATGGCGCAAGTTCAAGAAATTTACGGTACACGTGGTACCAAATCTTTAAGTGAACTCATGGTAAATAAATTTCTGTTCCAGGCTGTGGACTTTGATAACGCCTTGAGCTTAAGCCGATTTTTTGGGGAGCGCCAAATACTTGAATCTCATGAAAACGTATCCTTTGGTGCCAATGAAATAAGGGATGGCGTCAGTTTAACCCACCACAAAAAAACAGAATCCATTATTCGTGCATCTGACCTTATGGAGCTTAAACCCCTTAATTTTTACAGCCGCATCGCTGGCCAAAACATCTGTATCAAGGGTGATTTCACTTACTTTGATAATCCAAGTATTGCACATGCTTTTTCAGAGGAAGCGGATCAGGACGATACGATTAGAGAGCAAAAAAATGTAGAGCAAGCAATATCCAATAAACTTGTAAAAAATCAAAATACAGAAGAAGAAAAAACTAATGAAAATGATGTTCATTATGAAAAAGAAAGCCCATCTAATAATGAACCCATATCAATGAACTCTATAACCCCTAAGGATTTAGAAAATAAAAATCCATTCCTGAAATCTGTTGGTGATAATTTAGAGCATGAAAGATAAATAAAAAAATATAAAAAACTTGCTTTTTATTGTTTGTTGTCTTATATAGAAGGTAAGGATGGTTAAACTTAAAAGAAAGGTAAATTGGGAGTGATCTTTAATAGAGTTTTATTTTTAGCATGTTTAACGGTTGTTACTAGCTTTTGTGTTTCTGGATCTGATGTTCCACCAGCAGCTTCGGCAGGTGGGGAAGAATGTGCTTATACAAAAGAACAACTTTTTTGTGGGGATGAAGAAGATACTGATGATCCAGTAACTCCAGAAGACCTTAAAATTTTAGAAACACTTAATCGTCATTCTCAAGTTGGAGAAGTTGATCGAAATCGACTTTTTGTCCGCCTTGAAATTAAGTTTAGGAAATCTGACGAATCTCTTGAAAGCATTTTTATCCCATTAGGATTTTTTATTAGTGGGTGGCAGGACTATTCAACAAAAACTAAAACAGAAAAAGTAACTAAAAAGCATATGTTATCAGCAGCTGAATCGGTAGAATCCTTTGTTGGAGGACAGACCGAATCTGCAAAAGATATATTTTCTAAGAGCTTAAGACAACTTGTTGAAGTGAATTTTACCCATGATGGCATGTTATTTACTGTCCCTGTACTAAACGTAGATGGTGTTACTTATCCCCCTCGCACATTAATTGGTTATTATGGGTATGCTGACCATTTATCTTGGAAATTGCATTTTATGAATTTATTGTCAATTTTATCTTGTGAGCCTGGTCAGTTCGTTTTTTCTGATATAAGACGCAAAGTTCCAGATTCTAATGTTCAACCTTTTATAGAAGATTGTTATATTCGAATGCAACAAATGTATCAGAAAACAATTGATTCATTCCAAATAGGAAAAAAAGCGACATCTCACGCTTCTTTGTCTATGGATGAGTATATGAAAAAATGGGATGAGCTTAGTAAGGAAGAATGTTTTTCAAGTAGCGGATTTTATAAGTCTTTTGGGTGCAGTGAGCAAGCTTTTCTTTCTTTTTTGGGGCAGAAGGAGTTCAGCGAAGACGTAAGAAAAAAAATAGCAGAAATCTGCAGTTCTGCTGGTACTGGTACTGTTATTGAGATTAATTTGCATTTAGCCTCTACATACAATATGTGCCCTTATTGTACTTTTACCTTTGATACTATGTTAAAAAATGGTTATTTACAGGAAGCTCTAAAAAGATTATTTGACACTACATATCTGTATAGTGAGCCGACTGAATTGGTAGAACAAAAAAGCAAAAAACAGAAAAAAAAAACAGTAGAGCCAGTATCCACTCCTAGTATGGAGTTAGAAGAAAAACCTACGCCCAAAGTTAAAACAATTTACCTAGATGTTTCAGTTAAACATAAAGTCTTTTTCACATATTTAAAAAAAATTAAAAGAGGAGAATCATAATGAAGAACAGTAAATTAATTTATACTCTTGTACTTTCAGGGAGTCCTTTGATGGTAATGACTACGACAATGTCACAAACAAGTTTATCGTCGATAAATTTTGGACATACTCCTCAGATGGGAGTAGTTCCAACGCCAAGTGCTTTAGATGAAGCCTGGTGTAAGGCAACGCAGAATGTTAAAACTATAAGTGTAACTTTAAATAGCCTAGATGAGAAAAGTTGTCCAACTGAATTAAATTTGCAAGGTGTTGATTTTAGTAAACTATCTTTAGAAGAAAAAAACAAACTGAAATCATTTTTTTGTTCAGATAGAGTTTTATATTTACAATTGATAAATATTGAAAATGCAGTTGGTATATCTCAATTTATAGACATGGTCACAGACAGCGATAAATTAGCTAATTTACGAACTATCTCTGTACAAGGGAGCGATATTAATTTACATGATTTATATGAATTTTATAGAGATTTTTCAAGTACGAAACCTTTTATACGTGATATTAGTATGATGAGTTCTAGAAGTGGGCAATATATAGCTCAGCTATCTTTTAGAGGATTTCCTTCAAAACTATCCTACGCGGATTTAAATGCTTTGGAGTCGCCTAAAGATACAGACGTTCCTATCTATTTTCGTGCTGAAAAGCAGTTTTGTGAAGGTGCATTTAAATTGCAGATAACAGACTAAATGGCAAAATAATTCAGCAATTTTTACCGATCTATGCCCCCAATAGTGTATTGATGCTGCATTTGAATTTGTAGTTGTTGCGCTTGATGAACGTGCTCTAAATGATGTTCTTGTATTTTTAGGTGCTGGTTGATCGTTTCCATATGGTGATCTAGTGTTTGATCTTTATAGTGTTCGTGGTGCGTTAAGTCATGGTGCAGTGATT
>CAZTIE010000130.1:0-4045 GCA_964613645.1 uncultured Verrucomicrobiales bacterium | reverse complement strand
ACTCTTTTTTATTTCATTATATAACATGTTGTTTATTTTTGGAATGACTATATATTGAGTTCTTGTTCTCTTTTTTTTGCTTGTGTTCCAAGTTTTTCACCTGGTGCGGGAAAACGGTTTGGTTTGATATCAGCACTACCTATGACCACTTTCAAAAGATATTCAGCTTGTTGGGGTGTGAGGTCTTGCTGTTCTGCTTGACGCGCTACGTTCATGAGGCGCATTTGTCTTGCTATTGCAGGGTTAAAATGCAGTACTGGTCCTACAGCGCTATAGGCGATCGACAATGAGAAAAACATATTTGCAAAAAGAATTTTACATGCATTAGGATATTTCATTTTGAAACCCATTATAATTTACTTATAAACATAATATAGAGACAAAAAAACAAACAGTCAATAAAATTTTCAAAATCTGCCGTAAAATTATAGTGAAATCACTATAAAAACAGCTGATTGGTTATTCATTTGCGCTTTTGTTAACAAGGCTGCATGTAAGACAGTGAGTTTTATTTTCTAATGAGAGACATAATGATATAAAATACTTGTTGACGTGCGCGCAACCATGTATCCTTAGAAGTAAATTTAATGTTAAGGAGCACATATGGCTGGTGTCAATAAAGTAATTATTATAGGTAATGTTGGAAAAGACCCTGAAATTCGTCAAATGCAAGATGGTTTTAAAATTGCCAACTTTTCAATTGCAACAAGTGAATCTTGGAAAGATAAAAACTCAGGTGAACGTAAAGAAAAAACAGAATGGCACCGTATTGTTGTGATGAACGAACGCCTTAGCGAAATTGTTGAAAAATATGTTCGCAAAGGATCAAAGCTTTATGTTGAAGGGCAACTTCAAACACGTAAGTGGACAGACCAATCTGGAATGGATCGTTACACAACCGAAGTTGTCATTGGTCGTTTCAAAGGTGAAATCACCCTATTAGATAGTCGCAATTCTGGCGGTGGTTTTGACGGTGCTTCACAAAGCCAACCACAACAATCATATTCAGAACCTGAAATTCCTGCATCAATTGATGATGAAATGCCGTTTTAAAAGGACTCACATTTTCGATAACTTGATATTTATGAACATAGCCCGTACAGTTAAAACTTATTTAGCATTATTAATATTTTGTCTGAATTCGCTGACGTACGGGCATGAACCAAAAAAACAATACGGTTTATCGCTTTTAAATGGTGTAAAGTATCAAAAAGATTTCAAACATTTTGACTACGTTAATCCGAAGCCCCCTAAAGGTGGCACCCTTAAAAAGGGGACGCAAGGCAGTTTTGATTCATTAAACCCTTATATCGTGATGGGAAATCCAGCACCTGGTGTTCCTCTTCATACGCATGCCACATTATTTCAAGAATCCGAAGATGAACCTGCTAGCGCCTACCCTTATGTTGCGGATGCGGTCGCAATTTCAGCAGATAAGAAAACCATTACCTTTTATTTAAATAAGAATGCACGCTTTAGTGATGGCAAAGCTTTAACTGCTGAAGATGTTGTTTTTTCCTTTAATATATTGCGTGAAAAAGGCAAACCTCTTTTTAAGCATTATTATAGCGATATTAAATCTGTCAAAATGGTTGATCAGCATACACTAACATTTCACAACACTAACCCTGAAAATAGAGAAATTGCTTTTATTTTAGGGCAGCTTCCAGTGCTGCCAAAACATCACTATATAAAAAATGTTTTTTCAGAAACATCATTAAAGCTACCCCCAACATCGGGACCTTATCGTATTGAAAGCGTCGATGCACCGCATAATATTACTTATAAAAAAACAGAAAATTGGTGGGGATTAGAAATTCCCTCACAAGTGGGCTTTCATAATTTTGACCGCATTGAATATACAACCTACCGTGATGACACATCTTTATTTGAAGCATTTAAAAAAGGGAGCCTTCACCTGCGGCAAGAAAACAGCTCTCAACGATGGTCATCAGGCTATACATTTGATGCCTTTCACCAAAAAAAAGTGCTAAAAACAATATTGCCTGACCATAATCCAAAACCGACAATGGGTATTTTCATGAATACACGCAACCCGCTTTTGCACGATATAAGGGTGAGAAAAGCCATTGACTATGCTTTTGATTTTAACTGGATGAATAAATATATTTTCTACAATCTGTATAACCGTAACGATAGCTACTTTTCAAAATCACACTTATCCAGCGCAGGAAAAAGATCACCTGAAATTTTAAAAATCTTAGAACCATTTAAAGATAAACTTCCTGCTGACGTATTTAACACAGATGTTCAGCAACCATATTATGCAAATAATAAAGAAATGCGTGAAGGTCTAAAAAAGGCCCAAGATCTTTTAGTTCAGGCTGGGTATGACGAAATTAATAGCGATAATATTCGCGTACATACTAAAACAAAAGAGCCATTAGAATTTCGCTTTATTTTTACTTCATCAGCTATTGCGCGTGTCATTACACCACTTAAAGAAAATTTAGAGCGTATAGGCGTCAATTTAAAACTTATTCAGCTTGATAATAATACATACACAAATTCTGTTGAAAGCTATGATTATGACCTTATTCATATTGGTTTTGCCCAAGCGTCAACACCAGGTAATGAGCAGCGTGCTTTTTTCGGATCAAAATCAGCAGGTGCTAAAGGTGGCAAAAATTATAGCGGCGTTAAATCTGAGATTATAGACAACCTTATAGAGCTTATTGTGAAACGGTCTACTGATGCAGAAATGATCGATGCAACAAAAGCAATGGATTATGTATTGCTGCACAGCCATTATATTATTCAAGGGTGGTATTTTGATGGTCATATGATTGCCTACTGGGATGTGATAAAAGGTCTAGGTACGGGGCAACCAACTTATCCACGTAACTTTATTGCACGCTGCTGGTATCAAGAATAAGTGAAATAAGAGCGAAATTTAGAAAGAAAGTCAATCGTCACCATATAAAAACCTGTATTTGAGTTGGCCTATATGAAAATGCTATACTAAAAATATACTCTTAAGTTCTTACATGGTTTCAATGTGGCAAAAAAAATAATTTTCTTTGATCAGGTTGAACATATATTGCAAGACCATTTATTGCACCATGATATCATGCATAATATTCCCGTTTTGTATATTCACTCGGTATCGTTAGTGCGTGTGTTAACGATACTTCGCGATCACCATCTATTTTTATTCAAACAATTAGTTGATATTGTCGCAATCGATTACCCTGGTCGTTTGCAGCGTTTTGAACTTACTTATCATCTACTTAGTCTGCAGAATAATGAACGTGTATTTTTAAAAGTTGGGGTAAAAGACAAAGAAGAAATATCAACTGTGACGCATATTTTACCAAACGCCCATTGGTACGAACGTGAAGTTTGGGACATGATGGGCATACCGTTTAAAGATAATCCTAACCTTGCCCGTATTTTGACTGATTATAGTTTTGAGGGGCATCCACTAAGAAAAGACTTCCCATTAACCGGATATACCCAAGTCTATTTTGACAAAGCAAAACAAAAAGTTGATTATCAATCGGTGGCCCTAGAACAAAATTATAGAAATTTTGACTTTGAATCTCCTTGGGCAAATAAAAATTAACTTCATTATCAACTACTACCGGCTAAAGCCGGTAGTTTGGAAAACGCTTGCAAAGCAAATTAAAAGCGTAAACGCTAGACTTCAGATATCCTGAAGTCATCTTTCTTATGATGTTCTTCCTGGTTTTCTATATATTTTTGGACATCTTCTTGAGTTACATTACCAACTGTCGAGACAAAATATCCTCTTGCCCATAGATGTTGACCCCAATACCGTTTTTTCAGGTGCGTAAATTCCATGAGATGTTTTCGACTCGTCTTCCCCTTAATATATTGCACTGCTTTTGAAAGAGAGAGACGCTGAAGTGTTCGCCTAAAGGCGAGATGCTGTCTTAAATGACAACCCCTAAATATATAATATTTTCAAAGCTATTTCTGATTGAATTGGCAATACTCCAGTGTTCAGTATAGCCAAATGCTAATAAAATGAGATATTAAGTAAATTTACTAAACAGGTCGT
>CAZTIE010000129.1:0-4097 GCA_964613645.1 uncultured Verrucomicrobiales bacterium | reverse complement strand
GAAATTTCGCGGCGTTGTCTGTGAAAAGTGTGGTGTTGAAGTAACGATAAGCAAAGTGCGTCGTGAACGTATGGGGCATATTCAGTTAGCAACACCTGTAGCACATATTTGGTTTACAAAATCATTGCCAAGTCGGATTGGTACAATGCTTGACCTTATGCTTAAAGACTTAGATAAAATTCTATACTTTGAGGGCTATGTAGTTCTTGATCCAGGTTTGACACCTTTTACAAAACATCAAGTTTTATCTGAAGAAGAATTGATGAATGCAGAAGATCAATATGGTGAAGATGCATTTACAGTTGGTATTGGTGCTGAAGCACTAAAAAAGATGCTGACAGAAATTGATCTTAAAGAATTAAGCGATGAATTACGTGAAGAACTTTTGGAAAATATTTCAGAAATAAGACGTAAAAAAGTTATTAAACGTTTAAAACTGGCTGAAGCATTACTAGGGTCAAATACACGTCCAGAGTGGATGATTATGGATATTATTCCTGTAATTCCACCAGAGCTTCGTCCCTTAGTTGCCCTAGATGGTGGTCGCTTTGCAACATCCGATCTAAATGATTTATATCGGCGTGTTCTTAACAGAAACAATCGTCTAAAGCGATTGTTAGAATTAAATGCACCAGACATCATTATCCGTAACGAAAAACGCATGCTTCAAGAATCTGTTGATGCATTGTTTGATAATGGTCGTCGTGGTCGTGCAATTTCTGGTGCGAACAAACGCCCACTAAAATCACTTGCTGAAATGTTAAAAGGGAAACAAGGTCGTTTCCGTCAAAACCTACTTGGTAAGCGTGTGGATTACTCTGGTCGTTCTGTTATTACAGTTGGCCCAGAACTTAAATTGCACCAATGTGGTTTGCCTAAGAAAATGGCTTTGGAATTGTTCCGTCCTTTTGTTTATGCACGTTTAGAACGCTATGGTTTAGCAAGCACATTAAAAGCAGCAAAACGTATGGTTGAGAAGGAACGTCCAGAAGTTTGGGATATCTTGGAAGAGGTTATCCGCGAACATCCTGTTCTATTGAACCGTGCACCTACTTTGCACCGCTTAGGAATCCAGGCTTTCGAACCACAATTGATTGAAGGTAAAGCAATTCAGCTGCACCCACTTGTTTGTACTGCCTTTAACGCCGACTTTGACGGTGACCAAATGGCGGTTCATGTTCCATTATCTTTAGAAGCGCAAATTGAAGCACGTGTTTTGATGATGTCAACAAATAACATCTTAAAACCATCTGATGGTAAGCCAATTATCGTACCATCAAAGGATATCGTTCTTGGTCTTTATTACATGTCATTTATGCTAGATGGCTTGAAAGGTGAAGGTTCTATATTCTCTAGTTTGAATGAAATTGAATCAGCACTATTTGAAGGTACACTTGAATTGCATTCTAAAATTCAAGCACGTATTCCTGTCTTGCATGAGGACGGAACCACAACATACAAGCGTTTTGACACGACTCCAGGTCGCGTCATGATGTTTGAATTGTTACCTAAAACGCATCAATTGGCATTTGAACTTGTTAATAAATTAATGGGTACACCTGAAATTAATGACCTTGTACACGAGGTTTATCGTTACTGTGGGCAAAAAGATACTGTAATCTTCGTTGATCGTATTATGGGACTTGGATTTACACAGATGACAAATGCAGGTATTTCTTTTGGTAAAGATGATCTTTATGTACCAAAAGAAAAAGCTAAACTGATTGCAGATACCAAAACAATGGTGTCAGAATTCGAACAACAATATTTGGATGGTTTAATTACACAAGGTGAGAAATACAACAAAGTTGTTGATGCATGGTCACGTTGTACAGATAAAGTTGCTGATTCTATGATGGAAGAAATGTCTTCTGCAAAACCAGGTGAGACGCCAAACTCTGTTTATATGATGACGCACTCTAAAGCGCGTGGATCTGTTGCACAGATGAAGCAGCTTGCCGGTATGCGTGGTTTGATGACAAAATCATCTGGTGACATTATTGAAACGCCAATTATTGCAAACTTTAAAGAAGGCTTGAACGTTCTTGAATACTTTATTTCAACAAACGGTTGTCGTAAAGGTCTAACAGACGTTGCGCTGAAAACTGCAAACTCTGGTTATTTAACGCGTCGTCTTGTGGATGTTGCCCAAGATTGTATTATTACAGAAGACGATTGTGGTACCACAAAAGGTATTTCAATGCGTGCTGTTGTTGAAGGGGCTAACGTTATTGTATCTCTTGCTGATAGAATCGTTGGTCGTGCTTCTGCAGAAGATATTCTTGATCCAACGTCAGATAAAATCTTGATTGAAAAAGGCACAATGATGGATGAGTCTCACTTAGCTATAGTTGAGGGTGCTGGTATTGATGAAGTTAAAATTAGATCAGTTCTAACCTGCAACACTGTTGGTGGTATTTGTACGTACTGTTATGGTCGAGATCTTTCACGTGGTGCAAAAGTCATCTTGGGTGAAGCTGTTGGTGTTGTTGCTGCACAGTCAATTGGTGAGCCTGGTACGCAGCTAACGATGCGTACTTTCCACATTGGTGGAGCCGCACAGCATGGTTCTGAGAAATCAACCCTTGATTGTTCACATACCGGTAAAGTTAGCTTTAGAAATGCTAATATTGTGACCAACAGTGATGGTGTTCAGATTGTTCTATCACGTAACTGTGAAATTTTAATTATTGATGATAATAAGCGTGAACGTGCTGCTCTACGTGTTCAATATGGTGCACGTCTATTGGTGAAAAAAGGCGCAAAAGTTGTACCTGGTACACGTCTTGCTGAATGGGATCCATATACAATCCCATTGATTGCTGAGGCAGATGGTATTGTTCATTACATTGATATGATTGAAGGTCAGTCTATGCGGGAAGTTTCTGATGAGACGACCGGTATGACAAGCCGTGTTATTATGGATTGGAACCAACAAGCACGATCACAAGACTTACACCCAATGTTAAGTTTACGTGATGCAAATGGAAGTCCGATTACATTAAAGAACGGTGTTGAAGCCCGTCATTTCTTGGCTGTGGACGCAATTGTTGCTGTTGAAAATAATGCTACTATAAAAGCGGGTGATATTGTGGCACGTGTTCCGCGTGAAACGACTAAGTCTCGCGATATTACTGGTGGTTTGCCACGTGTTTCTGAACTATTTGAAGCGCGTCATCCAAAAGATGCATCCATTATTGCAGAATTTGATGGCCGAATTGAATTTGGTAAAGACTATAAAGCAAAACGTCGTATTAACCTTGTGTCTGATGATACAGATAAAATGCCAATGGAATACTTAGTTCCAAAAGGACGTCATATTCTTGTGCATGAAGGTGACTATGTAAAACAAGGTGATATGTTGGTTGATGGTAATTCAGTGCCGCATGACATTTTGCGTATCAATGGTGTTGAAGCCTTAGCGGCGTACTTGGTGAATGAAATTCAACAAGTTTATCGCTTGCAGGGTGTTCCAATTAACGATAAACACATTGAAGTTATTGTGCGTCAGATGTTACAAAAAGCTGAAATCTTACATTCAGGTGATACATCACTGATTGTTGGTGAGCATATGGATCGTGCAATTGTAGAGCGTGCTAATGCGCAAGCTGAAGCAGCTGGTAAAATTCCTGCGAAGTACATGACTGTGCTTCAAGGTATTACAAAAGCATCATTGCATACGAAATCTTTTATTTCCGCTGCATCTTTCCAAGAAACAACGCGCGTATTAACAGAAGCTGCTGTTGCCGGTAAAGTTGATAACCTTGTTGGTTTGAAAGAAAACGTAATCGTTGGTCGTTTAATACCAGCTGGTACGGGTAGTACGCTTACAAAGTTCAAACAACTAGCACATCAAAATGATGTAGACTATTTAGAGCAAGCTAAAAAAGCACAAGCAATCCTCTAAGTTTTATACTTTTAACTATTAAAAGCATGTCGTAGAAATTATGACATGCTTTTTTTATGCATGAAATATTTGTGTTGTGAGAATAGTTTGTATTGCAATTGAATAGGCCGCGTTATCTCTAGACAACTGCATATATACCCCTGTTCTAAACTGAAGTGCAACACCTTAAACTAAATATTGCTGAACCAGC
>CAZTIE010000128.1:0-4156 GCA_964613645.1 uncultured Verrucomicrobiales bacterium | reverse complement strand
CCAGGCATTTAATAAAAATATCAACCGTGTTGCACTTCAAACTTGAATGTGGCTATACACAATCTATTTATATAAGGTTGACAATAAAGACAGTACAGGTTATAATATCATTAATTAATGATAAGGAATATTTAAAATGATTAAGAAAATTTCATGTGCATTGTTAACATTTTCAGTATGTGTAACATTAGCCGTCACGCCACAATGGACTCCAGAACAATCGAAACGTGTTTTAAGTGCTGTGATGAATCCAGGAAAGATTATTCTTGTATCAAAAAAACACCCTCAATCAGAGGCTGATTCTATGGGGATCTCTCACTATTTAAAAATGCCAAACGAGCATATCGCCCGTTTTCAACTGTCGTGGATGCTACTTACACAAGCGAATGTTGATTTCTCCCCTTTTGAAACTGCTAACTGTCCCGAGGCATCGCAAGTAGCCTATTTTCATTATCTGACAAAAGGAAAAAATCCTAGGTTATTAGGCGTCCTAGATACTAGGTATGGACAAACTATCTCAGGTAATCTTTCTGGTTTTTTTCGCGGCTATTACGCTACGCACTATGAAGATACTGCAGACTATATTGCGGCAGTATCATTTTTTCAAAATTTTTTTAGATGGTATTCTAGATCAAAATCACCACTTATTGGGTGTTTTACAGATGCTGATTTAGCAAGTGTTCATACAGCCCTGGGTTTGTTCTATCAACGACAAGAAGGGCAGCAGCAATTGATGGAAGATCACCTGAAAAGGGCCGTTGAATTACAGCCTAGAACAGTGTCTTGTCTTCATAATCTTGCCGATTGTTATCAGTTGAGGCAACAACCTGAAGAAGAGGCCAAATATAGGCGATTAGTCACTACTGTGGAAGCTCAGACAGGCGCTAGCCCTGCTCATGATGGCGTTTCTATTCATTTGCAACTGCCTTCAGGGATGACGGTTCCAATTCAGCATGTGCGGGCACGAGGTGCGGATGCAGAGAGAGTGGTGCAGAAAGGAATGTCACTAGAGGAAAGTCACAGAAAACTAAATGAAGATCCGGAATTTCAAGGACGGTTTGTAAGAGGTGTGTTGCAGGAATATGCTAGCTTTACACCCAGCCGGTTTGCGCAGCTTCAAGATTCTGCATGTAAGCTTGTGATAGAAATAAATCAAGTACCGGGCTATAAAGATCAGGAGCAAAAATTAGCATTAATGAGAATAAATGAACGTCTGCCTGTTGTGACATTAGATCATGATTTGATGTGCTCTATAGGAGAGTTATTCAAAAAAACTGCACGGAAACACCCATCTGAAACTTCTCAACTGAAACAGACAATTCGCTCGTTGATTACACCACTTGTCGAACAAGATGGTAGTAGTTTTCTCTCCATGAGTTATTTAAGTGGTGTGGAAGGCCTTGGGGAAGAAGTTGCGTTTCTTTATCGTCAGAAAATGAATATTGCACCCAACATCCAAATTGCTTTTAAATTGTGGAAAGAGGTTAATGGTGTTGCAAAAGAAAGGCTCGTTCAGTTGGATTCATTACATCTGGAACTTTTGGGGAACTTAAAAGCACAGCAGCGGCCATGTGAGGGTGTTCTACGTATTTTGCAACAGAAAGGCATAGTTGAAAACAGCGCACTCTATAAATTCTGGCACACTGAATGGCAAAAAACTTGGGGTAAAGAACAAGAAGAAAAAAGAGTAGCAAGTGCCAAGAAAGCACAAGAGGAGCATGAAGAATTTTGGGACGCTGTTCTAGAAGGTGGTAGTTCGGCGTTGGCCGCTGGGACTGCTAAAAAAACTGGCGCTGCAGTATGTCATATAGATGATGACCAGCCAACAGTGGCTACTGTAGTGGCACCGAGGTTTAATAGTCATGCAACTTTTGCTGAAGCTGAACGGTTAGCAATGGCAAATCGTTATGCGCTTCCTGCCGGTGTTAATCTTGAACTAAAAGTAGAGACCGCATCTGGTGGATCAGGATCCATTCAAATATTATATGAGCGCACAAGTGAAGGCAAAACAGAGCTAGCCCGTTCTCGTCCGCATGTTCATTATCGGTTCAACGAACAGGAAAGTAAGGCAATTTTATGGCAGTACCATCTATTGAAAGAGCAATTTAATAAAGATTGTTAAATAATATGATCAGATTTGTGAATTACATGACATGGTCATGCCCCTCTTGTGATAGATCAGAATTTTTCTATTGTGCCTATTAAGTATTACGCTTGCACAATACTTGGTGTTTTTACTATAATGGGATCAATGATCATAAATAACGTGGCTATGGTCTGAAGCTTCAGCAAGGGCTATTGTTTATCATGAAGAATATTAAAAAGCAGCAAGAAATTATTCGATTTGATCGTGTTGGGCTTTACTATACAAAAGATGCGCCTATTTGTTTTGATTTGGATTTTTCTTTTTTTGCGGGCGGTTTTTATTTTTTAACAGGGCCAAGTGGCGTTGGGAAAACCTCTCTTCTAAAACTTATTTACAAAGAAGTAACACCCGTAAGTGGTACCGTTCGTGTTTTTGGTAAAGATTTATCAAAATTGACCCCACAAGAATTACCTAATTTTAGACAAAAAATGGGGCTTGTATTTCAAGATTGTCGTTTGCTGGATCATTTGAATACGTTAGATAATGTGGCGCTCCCTATGAAAATAGCAGGGAGTGATCTTAAAAAAGCACGCGTTTATGCGAAAGAGCTTTTGCACTGGGTTGGTCTTGGGCAACATATAGATGCCTTTCCATCCACGCTATCTGATGGGCAAAAACAACGCATAGGTATCGCCCGTGCCGTTATAACTAGACCTAAGCTTTTATTGGCGGATGAGCCAACTGGAAACGTCGACGATGTATCAGCCTTTAAAATGATGGGCTTATTTGAGGAGTTGAATAAAATCGGCACAACCATTATTTTGGCAACCCATAATAGACAAATTGTTTCAACATTTCCCTATCCTGAATTGCAGCTTTATCATGGTCAGCTTAGTTATTCACAGCAAGACCAATATCCTATGAATGGGCAGTAAGATGACAAATAAATATTTTTCTGAGATCTCCCTAGATAAAGAATTAAGTTATAGATATATACCTGCAATTTTCTCAGTCATGGTATTTCTTATTATTATTTTAATAGCGGTTTCAGTCAGTATCGGCGGATCATTTTTTAAATGGGATTTTGAAATGAAACACCGATATACAGTACAAGTTCCAGCAGCTGAAATGGAATTAATTGATGCGCTGGATGACAATGGTAACCCGCAAGAAACCCCCTTATCTTTTGAGAAAAGAGCAGAAAGAGCAAAAGAAGATGCACAGCTTGTATTGCAGCAAACGATTACTGTTTTTAAATCAGATCCACAAGTGATTCGTGTGGACGTTGTGGACGCTAAAAAAGTGAAAAATTTAGTACGTCCTTTTATTAGTACAAATGCGGCAACCTTAGATTCGTTACCGCTTCCAACATTGATAGAAATTGATGTAAGACCTGGTGGTAAATTTAATTTAAATGCAACACTCCTAAAGTTAAAAAGTATTCACGAAAATATTCAAGTTGACCATCAAGATAAATGGCAACAATCTATTAAAAATTTTGGCCAAGCTATTAAGCTTGTATCGTATGTTTTTATTAGCTTAATAGTGCTGTGCTTGGTCGCTTTAATGATTCTTATTACAAAATCAGCAGTACACTCTAATCAAAAAGTCATTGATGTTTTGCGCTTAATGGGCGCACGTAATAATTACATAGCACACCTTTACCAGATGCCTATTTTGAAAAGCACATTAATGGGTGGTTTTATTGGTGCCTTGTTAGCGTTACCTGTCATTTACGGATTTTCTCTTCTTGCAAAATCTATTGGCCTTCTATCATCAGAGTCCATGGCTTTTTCACTCAGTAATAATCTAACTTTTATTATAGCGACACCACTTATTATAGCTTTTATTAGCTTTGTGACAGCACGTATTACGGTCATGCGCAGCTTAAACATATAATCAGAATTAAAACATCGATCAAAAGGATAAAGTTCTTTAGATACTGACGGCTCATTGATACTTCCAAAGCACTTTGATATAGCCAAATGCTGATAAAATGAGATATTAAGTAAATTCCCCTGTTCTAAACTGAAGTGCAACACCTTAAACTAAATATTGCTGAACCAGCAG
>CAZTIE010000127.1:0-4181 GCA_964613645.1 uncultured Verrucomicrobiales bacterium | reverse complement strand
AAATACATTAGAATCAAAAATTGATGCACAAAAAAATCATAGAAATGAATTTTTAAGTGTGGCAGATATGGTTGCACGCGAAAAAGGCATTGAAAAAGAACAAGTTCTTGATGCCATGCAACAAGCCATTCAACGTGCAGCTAGAACAAAGTATGGTCCAGAATATGATATTCGCGCTTGTATTGACAATACAACTGGCGACTTAACCTTACTGAAGGTGATGACCGTTGTTGATGTGGTTGAAGATGATCGCACACAATTAATTACCAAAGATGCCCGTTTGAAATGTGCAGAAGCACAAATTGGTGACGAACTCGAGGAAGAATTACCCCCCATTAGTTTTGGACGTATTGCAGCACAGGCTGCACGACAAGTAATTTTCCAAAAAGTCCGTGGGGCTGAACGCGAACGTCAGCAAGAAAACTTACAAGAAAAAGTTGGCTACATCATTAGTGGTACGGTTAAACGTATTGAATACGGCAATGTGATCGTTGATCTTGGTCAAGCTGAAGGTGTAATTAGACGTGACGACCTTATCCCGCGAGAAACATTTAGACCTGACGATCGTGTGAAAGCCGTCTTAACAAAACTAAATACAGAAGCGCGCGGTCCAATTGCTTGCTTGTCAAGAATTGACCCTTTGATGATGGCACGTTTGTTTGAGCAAGAAGTGCCAGAAATTTACGAAGGTGCTATTGAAATTAAATCAGTGGCTCGTGACCCTGGAAGTCGTGCAAAAATGTCTGTGCATACAACAGATGAAACATTAGATCCTGTGGGTTCGTGTGTTGGTGTACGTGGGTCTCGTGTTCAATCTGTAATAGAAGAACTTCAAGGTGAAAAAGTTGATATTATCATGTGGTCTGAAGATGTGGCTGCATATATTGTTAACGCATTACAACCAGCAGAAGTTACCAAAGTTGTGATTGATGAAGATAGGAATCAAGTTGATGTGATCGTTTCAGAAGATCAACTCAGCCTTGCGATTGGTCGTCGTGGACAAAACGTACGCTTAGCCAGCATCCTAACAGGATGGCGCATTGACATTTTAACGGAAGAAGAAGAAGTAACGCGCCGCCTGAAAGAAAGCAAAGCTCAAATTAAGCTATTCCAAGATGATTTAGATGTTGACGAGATGCTTGCGCAATTACTGTGTAATGAAGGATTCATAACAATTGATGACGTTGCTTATATTGATTTATCTGAATTCGCAGCAATCGAAGGTTTTGATGAAGATCTAGCCGCAGAATTGCAGAAACGCGCACTGGAGGCAGTTGAACGTAATCACAAAAAAATCAATACGAAAATTAAAAAGTTAAAGGTAGATCAACAACTTGTTGATCTGGTTGAAAAATCTGAGTTTTTAGATTTAAATACTTTAGAAATTTTCATGAGTAATAACGTTATTACACTTGATGATTTAGCAGAACTATCGAGCGATGAACTTATTGATCTTCTTGGGACAAATAGTTTATCACAAGATTGCGCTAATGACATTATTATGGATGCCCGTAAACATTGGTTTACGGGAAATTAGAAGATAGAAAGTAGGTTTTTCAATGTCTGATACAGTTGAAAAAAAAGCAACAAAAACAACTGAAGAAAAGAAGACAAGTACATTAAGTGCTGGTAAGACTTTATCTGTGAAAATACCTACTTCATCTGGCAGTAGTTCATCGAACAAAACCGTTTCTGTTCAAGTGAAACGGCGCCGTGTTGTCAGTGCTCCGTCCACTCATAAGCCACAGCATATGCTAACTAAAAATAAGCAAGGCACAAATACTGGTCTTTCGGGCGGTGAATTTGATGCGCGTATGAAAGCTGTTCAAGAAGCACAGAAAAATTCACAAGCAGACGCGGAACAAAAACAAAAGCGTGAAGCAGATCTTAATAGACTACTTCAAGAACAGCAATCTATTTTAAAAAACGATGTTATTAAAAAAGATAATAGTGAAGAGCACTCGAAAAAAGAAAGCAATAATGATATTGCTGAAAATATAGTAGACCCTGATGACGTAGCTGCATCAATTCCTGTTCCAGAAGAACATCAAAAAAATACGGGAAAATCTAGGAAAGACCACACAATACCACGGGTTACTGAAGACAATAAACGGAGTACAGTAACATACCGCGTTGAAGCCCCTATTAAAAAAACGATTCCTCAACCAGAAAGAAAGACTCAAGTTGTTCAAAAAAATGGACCAAAAAAATTCTCCACACAACAGCTGAACCGTGTCTTAGATGATAATTACCAAGAAAAAGGTCGTTCTTTAGCATCTGTCAGAAGACACCGTGAAAAAATTCATAAGCAAGCATTTAACGTGGAAGATGGATCAAAAGTTGTTCGTGAAGTTATTATTCCTGAAACAATTCTTGTTGGTGAGCTTGCAAGCCGTATGGCTGTTCGCTCCGGCGATGTTATTAAAGAACTGATGAAGCTGGGCATGATGGTGACCATTAACCAGGCTATTGATGCAGATACAGCAGAATTGATTTGTAATGAATTTGGTCACACACCAAAACGTGTGAGTGAAGATGACATGGAAACAGATATCTTAGGTGCAGACGATCAAGATGCTGACTTAATCTCACGTGCGCCTGTTGTAACCATTATGGGGCACGTTGATCACGGTAAAACATCATTGCTTGATGCTTTGCGCCAAACAGATGTTGTTGCTGGCGAAGCTGGTGGGATAACGCAACATATTGGTGCTTATCAAATTACGTTAACTAACAATCAAAAAATTACGTTTATTGATACGCCTGGACACGCAGCCTTTAGTGAAATGCGCTCTCGTGGTGCAAACACAACAGACATTGTTATTCTAGTTGTTGCGGCTGATGATGGCATTAAAGAACAAACAATAGAAGCTATTAACCACGCTAAAGCTGCTGCGGTGCCAATCATTGTTGCTATTAATAAAATAGACAAACCAGAAGCAAATTCTCAAAAAGTTCGTAACGAATTAATGAGCCATGACATTTTACTGGAAGATTTCGGTGGTGAAATCATGGGTATTGATGTATCAGCAAAAGGAAAACTAAATTTAGACAAGCTGGAAGAAGCTATTCTTTTACAAGCTGAAATTTTAGAATTAAAAGCAAACCCAAATCGTTCTGCACGCGGTGCAATTGTTGAAGCACGTGTTGATAAAGGTCGTGGGATTGTCTCTACTGTCCTTATTCAAAATGGAACATTAAAAGTTGGTGATATTTTCGTTGCGGGGTCTGAATGGGGTAAAGTTCGTGCCTTAAATGATGATAAAGGACGTAAAATACAAGAAGGTCTACCTTCTATGCCTGTTGAAGTTTTAGGCTTTAACGGTGTTCCCGTTGCTGGTGATGAATTAATTGTGGTGACAGAAGAAAGCCAGGCGAGAGAAATTACTGAACGTCGTATTGCTAAAAAGCGTGCTGCGCATTCTGTTGTTTGCCAAAAAACAAATATGGAAAAACTGATGGGGGTGATTGCTGCCGGTGAGGCTAAAGAATTAAACGTTGTGATAAAGGCCGATGTTCATGGGTCGTTAGAAGCCATCAATGCCAGCTTACAAAAGCTAGCAACAGAAGAGGTTTCTGTTCGTCTATTACATGGCGGCGTTGGTGCAATTAACGAAAGTGATATTACACTTGCACGTGCATCTGGCGGTATTGTTTTAGGGTTTAACGTTCGTGCGAATCCACAAGCACGCGATGTTGCTCGTCGCGATAGCGTAGACATTAGATATTATTCAATTATCTATAACTTAATAGATGATATGAAAGCTGTTATGGGAGGATTACTTGCCCCAACACTGCATGAAAAATATCTAGGTAAAGCAGCAATTCGTGAGGTATTTAAAGTACCACGTGCTGGTAAAGCTGCAGGTTGTATGATTATAGAAGGTGTTGTAAAACGCGGTTCTGGTGTTCGCCTGCTTCGTGACAATGTTGTCGTTCATGAAGGTACTCTAAAATCACTTCGTCGCTTCAAAGATGAAGTTAAAGAGGTGAAGAGCGGCTTTGAATGTGGTATGGCTTTTGAAAACTATCAAGATATCAAAGAAGGTGATATGATTGAGTGTTTTGAAATGGAAAGCGTCGCAAGAGAGCTTTAATCGCTTTTATAAAGTGGCCTATTGTATCTCAATGAGCCACTTTTTTGATATGGGCTACAATTTCATCCAATCCCAGTCTGATGG
>CAZTIE010000126.1:0-4200 GCA_964613645.1 uncultured Verrucomicrobiales bacterium | reverse complement strand
TATCGTTTCATGACTGACAATAATGCCACGATAAGATAATTGTTCCTGAACATCCTGGTAGCTATGATTGAAACAGGAAAACGATGTCTTTTGGGCAGCACAGATAAACTCATAAAGTAACAAATATTTTTTAAATTAGTGATCACTATACACGTTGAAAGAGCTCGTATTATCTTGACAATGCTCCGAGATCCACTATACCCGTCTTTTCAAAATTTTTCAGAAGTGGAACACCCATGGAGCCTTCCTTCATGCTTTTAAAAATTCTGTTCTGGCACTCTTTGTAAATGGGCATCTTGATACGAGCGTTATTCATGGTGATGGCACCACAACGCTCGCCAAAAAAGGAGGTGATTGCATAGGATTCAGTGGTCATCAACTACTACCGACTAAAGCCGGCAGTAGTTGGTATTGTTTACGTTATGCAGATTCCTTGCTAGATGCTGGTTTCTTTTCTTGCAAATTTGCTTCGTACATAGCGGCAAAATCAATAGGATTCAACATAAGTGGCGGCAAGCCACCTTCACGCACTGTATTGTAAATAATTCCACGAACAAATGGGAAAAGCATGTGTGGTACGTTGATCATCAGGACTGGGTTCAATTGATCTTTTTCTACAGCTTTCATATCCACTTGAACAAATGCAGAGTAAGATAATTCTAATAAGAACATTGTTTTATCAGCAGCTTTTGCGCTAACGTTCACGCCAAGTGTTACTTCATATAACCCTTCTTGTTCAGCGGGTGTTGTGTTAATGGCAACATCTACATTCATATTAGGTTGTTTGTCTGCTGGAATATTTAAGCTAAACAGTGGATCAGGATGTTCAAAAGACAAATCTTTTACAAATTGCCCCAAAATCATAATTGGTTGGTTTTCATTTTTATCAGTCATTGATAACTCCTTATAAATAGTATTATACAAATACAATAAGGATAACGCTTTTTGTTAAGAAACGCCATCCTTAATTATGTACAAAAAAAACTCTACTGCAGGACGCAATAAAGTTTTTTAGTCGCTTTTATGTGTTCTTTCACGGCGCTCGTGTCTTTCTTGCGCCTCAATACACAATGTGGCAATTGGTCGCGCTTTCAAACGTTTAACGCCTATTGGCTCTCCTGTTTCTTCGCAGTACCCATATTCATCTTTTTCGATGCGCTTTAAGGCTTGTTCAATTTTGCTAATCAGTTTTCTTCCACGATCACGTGCACGTAATTCTATCGCGTGATCCAGCTCATTACTGGCAATATCTATAATGTCGGATTCAGGAACAGAAGAGTTTTGAAGCTGACTAATCGTTTGTGAAAATTCTTGTAGTAATTTTTCTCGCCAGTCTTCAAGTTGTCGTTTAAAAAAAATTTGTTGATTTTCATTCATAAACTCTTCATTTTCAGAAGGAGAATAATTATTTGGCAGCTCATTTTGGGGCATTCTATTTTATCAAAACAATATCCAGTTCTTTAATTAGACAAAATTTTAATAAAAATTTCAAGATTATATATAAAATTTTATACATTTTTAGTTCTTGTCCTGTAAACGCTTATGCTTTAAGAAGGTGCATTTAAGTTAATAGCATTGAGCTGTGAAATGTAGTCTGTAATGTATATACGAAATTTTAATGGTCAATTCCATATACTTGAGTGTCTTTCAATACATATGGTAATAATAGGTTATGGTGAATATTTGTATTCAAAAAGGACCTTTTATCTTATGCAACCAAAAGTCACAGAAATTTCTAGCCTATTAAAGGAAAGAATTGCAAATTTTACAGGGGTTGCTGATATTGCTGAAACGGGGCGCGTTTTATCTGTTAGTGATGGAATCGCACGCGTATTTGGTTTGGATAATATTGAAGCTGGAGAATGGGTTAATATTGAAACAACCTGCGGCAATGTGATTAAAGGCATTGCCACAAACTTAGAGGCCGATAATGTTGGTGTTGTGATAGCAGGTCAAGAAAACTTAATCAGGGAAAATGATCTAGTTAAACGTACCAAACAAGTGGTTGATGTATCCGTTGGAAAAGGATTGCTTGGCCGCGTATTAGATGGTCTTGGCAACCCTATAGATGGTGAAGGCGCTTTAAAAGATGTCGTGCTTGCAAAGGTGGACGTAAAAGCACCAGGAATTATTACAAGAAAATCTGTTCACGAGCCTATGGAAACAGGTATTAAAGCAATTGATGCTTTGGTGCCAATTGGCCGTGGGCAGCGCGAACTAATTATTGGTGACCGTCAAACCGGAAAAACCACAATTGCTGTTGATACCATTTTAAATCAAAAAAAGAAGAATCAAGAAAGTGCTGATGACAAAGGTAAATTATTTTGTATTTACGTGGCGATTGGACAAAAAAGATCATCTGTTGCAAAACTTGTTAAAACATTAACAGACCAAGGTGCAATGGAATATACAATTATCGTGGCAGCAACGGCATCCGATCCAGCACCCCTTCAATATTTAGCACCCTATGTTGCTTGTGCAATGGGGGAGTATTTCCGTGATAACGGTATGCATGCGCTTATTGTGTATGATGATTTATCAAAACATGCCGTTGCTTATCGGCAAATGTCTTTACTCTTACGCAGGCCTCCTGGGCGTGAGGCATACCCTGGTGATGTTTTTTTCTTGCACTCAAGCTTGTTAGAACGTGCTGCAAAATTATCAGATGATCTTGGCGGCGGATCTTTAACGGCCCTGCCTATTATTGAAACACAGGCGGGCGATGTCTCTGCTTACATTCCAACCAACGTAATCTCTATCACAGATGGACAAATATTTTTAGAATCTGACTTGTTTTATCAAAGCATTAGACCTGCAATTAACGTAGGATTGTCTGTTAGCCGTGTTGGTTCTGCTGCGCAAACAAAGGCTATGAAATCTGTTGCAGGTTCTATTAAGTTAGAATTGGCACAGTTTCGTGAAATGGCCGCGTTTTCTCAATTTGCATCCGATCTTGATGCTTCAACGCAAAAGCTATTATCCCGTGGTAAGCGCTTAGTAGAACTTTTAAAACAGGCTCAAAATGCCCCTCTTTCATTGGGGGAGCAGTCATGCTCTATCTTTACAGGGGTTAAAGGGTATCTAGATACGATTGAAATTGAAAAAATTTCAGCATTCGAAAAACACCTACTTCAATATATCCATGATTACCACAACAGCATTATTGATACGATTAATAACGATAAAGTTATCAGCCAAGACACCGAAACATTATTAATAAAAGCTGTTGAGGAAGCCTTAAAAGAATTTACGATAGAACAATCAAAAGCAGCATAGGTGTAAATGTATGAGCACACTAAAACAGTTACGATCACGCATTAAAAGTGTAACCAATACACGTAAAATAACCTCTGCCATGAAGATGGTTGCTGCGGCAAAATTTCGTAAATCTTTAGAGAGGGTTCACAGTATAAAGCCGTATACACTTTCAGCAAAGTCAGCTGTGAATAAAACACTACATTTTAGTGATATTGATCAATTGCCATCATTGGTAACAGGCAGTGATGCACCCACTTTATATATTTTATATGCTGGTGATCGTGGGTTATGCGGTGGATTTAATACCTCAATTTTTAAAGAATTTAATAAGCGTATAAACCATAGTTTAGATTCTCATAATCAATATTTGTGCTTTGGTATAGGAAAAAGAGCAGTCTCTTTTTTAAAGAAAAATGCTGGTAAAAATGTTCTGCCTGATCTTCCACCCTTTGAAAAATTTAATTTTAATGATGCACGCTTACTAACAAATTATATTGTTAATTCACTAAATATGGGTTTTATTGGTCGTGTTGAAATTGTATATACACATTTTAAAAATGCATTAACGTTAGTACCAACGCATCATACGTTAATTCCCATGGCAATAGATAATAATGAAAAATATACAAGCGCTGATTGCCCGTTAATGGAACCACATGCGGAAACACTTTTGCCACAATTATTAGAGTTTGCATTACATACAAGCTTATATGCTGCTGGTTTAGAGTCGGATGCATCCGAACAAGCCGCACGTATGTCGGCAATGGATGATGCCACACGTAACGCTGAAGATATGGTTGATGGTTTGAAAATTAATTACAACCGTACACGCCAATCTATGATCACGCGTGAGCTGATAGAAATTATCGCCGGGGCGAATGCTGCCGGTTAGAATAAGTTTAGCTCTTTGCTATTTCCGGGAGTATGGCTATGAACGTGCAT
>CAZTIE010000125.1:0-4217 GCA_964613645.1 uncultured Verrucomicrobiales bacterium | reverse complement strand
TATTGAGGATTTCTGAGGCATGCAAGGGGAATAGTGTACTTCTTTGGACGCTTACTGAAATAATATCAAAGGAAGTAACGCTACCAAATTTTACGAACAACACCTTTACTATTTTAAAGGCAGTAGTTCTGGCCGCAAAAACTTTATTCAAAAAACAGACGCCTTATAAAGCAGTGGGCATCACCAGTTATAATTTGCATCCTGAAGATTTGCCGCAGACGAAAAGTTTGTTTGCAAACACGACGAACGTCAATATAGATGCAAAAAATAAACACCAAACAAAATGCTTAAAAGCAATGGACGCCGTGAATAGAAAGTGTGGAAAGGGAGCCATTCGTTTAACATCAGAAGGAGTAGATCAATCCACGTGGACAGCATCTTCAGATTATAAAAGTAATGCTTTTACGACAAACTGGAATGAATTGATGGTTGTTAAGTGAAAAATGCTATAAAATAGGCAATAAAAGAAATTGTATACTGGGGGCATTTAAACATGTTTATCCCGCGATTTAAAAAATAGGAAATTATGGATTATGGAAAAAGAAACACTAAAAAAAATTCAATTTAAGGTTCCTGGAAAAAAGGTCGTTGATCTTATTGAGCAAATTACTGGTGAAAATAATAAATCCATACTAGATGTTGCATCCGGCTGTAAGTCTTTAGATGTTTTTTCTTTATTTTTTCATGAACAATCTTTTTACCTAGGTGCGATGACGTTAAAGCCCCTTAAAAATGGCGGATGGGGTGGTGCCAAAACATGTAGATCTACTGCAAATGAAAATATTAGCGATTACGTTGATCAAATCAATAGGTTTACTGCATATAGTGGTTTAAAGTTTGGTTCAGTTGAATATTTCAAAGTAAAAACATCTGTAGATTTTTTATTTTTGAAAGAACTTATTAAAAATGGCTATGTTTTTTTTGGCAGAAATACACAAATTAAAATTACTTTTTCAGAAAAATATCTCCCTGTTCAATTTGATTGGATATATGATGAAATAAGTAATTCATATTCATTTCAAGAAAAAAATATAGACCTGCCCTATATTTTAATGAAAAAACCAACACCAATTTTGTTTAATGAAGATCAGGGGACATTTCATGAAATTGAAACAGAAATGGAACTGAAGACACTTATTAATTTGTTAAACTTGCCACCTGTTACGCCTGAACAAACAAAGTATATATCAGAGAAACTTGTAGAAACTAAAGCACCTGTATTAACACCACCAAAAAATATTGTTTTGCAAACAATTGAGCCCGTACCAATTTTAACGCTTAGGTCTGTGATTGAAGATTATGAATCATACCCTGTTGCTGATCTAAGCTTTTTATATGGATCAAGAGAGTGTAAACACACTCAGAAATCAAAAAAAATAGATTATGTTAAAGATGGTCAGATTATGCGCATTGAGCGAGACTTTGATTACGAAGAAAAAATAATTCAAGATCCCATTCTTAAAAAAATGTTAATTCTTTCTATCAATAACTATTGGGGACAAAGAAGAATAACAAGCTCTTTTGTGCCTAAATTTAAAAGATCGCATAATAAAGATCTTGATCAGTGCTGGAATGAATTTTTAAATAATGATATTCCAATTTTTAAAAATAAAGGTATTCATATTAATTTTGATGATAGTTTCCCATACTCTCCTGCTGTTGAAGATGACTGGTTCTTAGATATAGAAAGCTCGGGTGTTGATTGGTTTGATACTGAAATTGGTGTAAATATTAACAATGAAAAAGTAAATCTTTTACCGATTTTATTAAAAATCCTCCATGCAAATGGACCAGCTTTTAGTGTTCCGCCACACCAAGATGTGAAAATTTCGATTCAAGGTGAACGCTATATTTTTTTAAAAGCAGAACGTGTAAATACAATTTTGGGGTTCCTGAGATCTATTATTAAAGCAGGGGGGGGTAAAAATGACAAAAGTAAAATAAAAATCAGTCGTCTTGACGCCCTGCAGTTAGAAGAATTTAAGAAAAAAGATTTTAAGGATGCAAATTGGTCTGGAGAGGAAGTATTATTAGATTTTGCAAAAAAGTTAAAAAAGTTTAAGGGCATTAAAAAAGTTAAACCACCAAAAGAATTAAAAACTGATCTTCGCCCTTATCAAAAGGAAGGATTAAACTGGCTACAGTTTTTAAGGTCATATAATTTATGTGGTATCTTGGCCGATGACATGGGCCTTGGAAAAACGATACAAACGATAGCACATCTTTTGGTTGAGAAAAATGAAGGACGTCTAAAAGATCCAGTTTTACTTATTATGCCAACAAGCCTTGTTGCCAATTGGGAATCTGAAATTACACGATTTGCGCCAAGCCTATCTTTTAAAATACTGCACGGATCTGATAGAAACTTTGAAGCTTTAAATGAATATGATATTTTGATAACAACATATCCACTGATACCAAGAGATTTTGATAAATTAAAAGAAATAACATATTCATATATTATTTTAGATGAAGCGCAAAACATTAAAAATAAGAATACACATGTTGCAAAACTTTTACCCCAATTCAAATCTGATCATAGACTGTGTCTAACGGGAACGCCACTTGAAAATCATCTAGGTGAATTATGGTCGCTGTTTAATTTTCTAATTCCAGGTTTTTTAGGATCTGATCGTTATTTTAAGACAGAGTTTAGAAATAAAATTGAAAAGAAAGATGATGCATCTGTAAAAAAAGCATTAGCAACACGCATTAAGCCGTTTATGCTGAGGCGATTAAAGTCACAAGTTGATATTGATCTGCCAGAAAAAACAGAAATGATTCAAAGGTGTGAGTTATCAGACCAGCAGCGTGATTTATATGAAACGGTGCGTCTTGCTATGCATAAAAAAGTTCAAAACGAAATTGCACAAAAGGGAATCAATAAAAGCCAAATTATTATCTTGGATGCTCTTTTAAAGCTAAGACAGGTATGTTGTGATCCGCGTTTATTAAAAACAGGACATAATGTGACAGACTCAGCTAAGCTTACCATGCTAACTGAAATGGTTGGGAATATGGTTGAGGAAGGACGAAAAATTCTTATATTTTCACAATTTACAAGTATGCTTGATTTAATAGAAATAGAACTTGATAAAATGAAAATTGCCTATGTTAAATTGCGCGGAAATACAAAAGATCGTAAACAGCCAGTTGAAGATTTTCAAAAAGGCAAAGTGCCAATTTTTCTAATTAGCTTAAAAGCTGGAGGCGTTGGCCTTAACCTAACAGCTGCAGATACCGTTATTCACTATGACCCTTGGTGGAACCCAGCAGTTGAGCATCAGGCAACGGATAGAGCACATAGAATAGGCCAAAACAAACATATTTTCGTGTACAAATTTATTGCCAATAATACACTAGAAGAAAAAATACTTGAATTTCAGGCAAAAAAAGCAGCTGTTGCACAGGCAATATTTGATACAGATAATAAAAAACCATCATCAAAAATTACTCAGGATGACGTAA
Source organism: uncultured Verrucomicrobiales bacterium (assembly GCA_964613645.1). Taxonomy (GTDB): domain Bacteria; phylum Pseudomonadota; class Alphaproteobacteria; order Paracaedibacterales; family UBA11393; genus UBA11393. The sequence continues at coordinate 749 of CAZTIE010000125.1, read as the reverse complement.
GCGCTTTATTTTTATAAGAAAAAATATGTTCAATCCCCGTAAGCAGTTGAGTATTTTATTTTTTAAGGAGTATATTGAGATAAGTTTTGTGTCCAAAAAGGATAGGTTTTGAACAGGGTTAATTAGCATGTGGCAAGCATATCAATTTATTATAGATCACATTATGAGTAGGATGGCATGAAATTAACTTGGCTGACGGATATACATCTTAATTTTATAGATCTTAACACTAGAAAAAAATTTTATAAAAGCATAACCAACAATAATACGGATGCCATTCTTATTAGTGGTGATATTGCTGAGGCTCCTTCTGTATGTTCTATCCTTGTTGAGATGTTCCAATATATCAAGACGGATATTTATTTTGTTTTAGGAAACCATGATTATTATCGTGGTGATATTGCTGGTTTGCGTAAAGAGATTTCAAATTTATGCAAAAAATATACTCAATTACACTGGTTGCCAAAATATAAAGGAACTAAGCTAACAGAAAAAGTAGTACTTGTTGGTGATGACTGTTGGGCTGATGGTCGTTATGGAAATTATAGCAATAGTCGTGTCATGCTCAATGATAGTCTTATGATTAAAGAGTTATATGAGGCTCGTATATGTGGAAAATATCAAATACTAGATAAGATGCAAAAACTGTCAGATTCTGATGCAGAGCGTTTGAAAAAAAATTTAGTAAGTTCAATAGGCTTTGTTCGGCAGGGTCTTGAAAGTTGAGAATTTCTAACTATTTTGTTAAC
>CAZTIE010000124.1:0-4359 GCA_964613645.1 uncultured Verrucomicrobiales bacterium | reverse complement strand
TTGTTTGCACATGGAGTATAGACCGACACCTTAAAAGATCATAATTGATAACAATTTTTAATCACTTTGGTGCACTTCAACTTTGAAACGGCGTTCATTATAGCAAATGATACGAATCAACAAAATTTATTACGTTCATTTAAGAGTTATATAAAGGTCTCATAAAACCTAAAGTATAGTCTTTTTCACGTGTATTGTTTATGATGTCTTATGTATTCATATCAATAGGTAAGTCGTTCATGTCGATTTCAAAAGATCTTATTCAATCTACAAAATCCTGGCCCTTTGAAGAGGCAAGAAAAATTCTTGATCATGTGCAAGGTGCGACACCAGAGAAAGGCTATATCTTGCTTGAAACAGGTTATGGACCCTCAGGATTACCACACATTGGAACCTTTGGCGAAGTGGCAAGAACGTGCATGGTGCGCCATGCGTTACAAGAAATGACTGATATTCCAACACGCTTGTTTTCTTTTTCAGATGATATGGACGGCTTTCGAAAAGTACCAACAAATCTTCCCAATCAAGATATGCTAGCAGAGCATCTTGGAAAACCTCTAACGATGGTTCCAGACCCTTACGGTGAATGTGAAAGTTTAGGGCATTACAATAACGCAATGCTGCGCCGCTTTCTGGATTCTTTCAATTTTGACTATGAATTTCAAAGCTCTTCAGAGTGGTATAAATCAGGAAAGTTTGATGATGTTTTAAAGTCAATTATGGATCATTATGATGCAATCATGGATGTTATTTTGCCAACACTTGGGCCAGATCGCCGTGCAACATATAGTCCATTTCTACCAATTTGCCCAACAACAGGTGTTGTACTGCAAGTACCAGTTATAGAGCGTAAATTAGATAGTCATACAATCGTCTATAAAGATCCAACAACTGAAAAATTAGTTGAAGTTCCTGTGACTGGTGGTCATGTAAAATTACAATGGAAAGTTGATTGGGGTATGCGCTGGGCAGCCTTTAATGTGGACTATGAAATGTCTGGAAAAGATTTAATTGATTCCGTTAAATTATCAAGCAAGATTTGTCGTATATTAGGTGAAAAAGCGCCTGTTAACCTAACGTATGAACACTTTTTAGATGAACAAGGGCAAAAAATTTCAAAATCAAAAGGGAATGGCTTGACCATTGATGAATGGCTAAAATATGCGCCAACAGAAAGCTTAAGCTACTATATGTATCAAACACCAAAGCGTGCAAAACGATTGTTTTTTGATGTGATCCCTAAAAATGTTGATGAATATTTAACACAGCTTTCAAAGTACGAGATACAAGATGTTACAAACCAAATTGAAAATCCTGTTTGGCACATTCATAACGGCAAACCATCAACACCTGAAAGCGGTCTGAGTTTTGGTATTTTGTTAAACCTTGCCTCTGTTTGTAATACAGAAGACAAATCAGTTTTATGGAGTTTTGTTGCAAGATACATAAAGGGTGCAACACCTGAAGCAATGCCATTTTTAGATAGGCTTATTGGTCATGCGCTGACTTATTATCAAGATTTTATTAAACCTAAAAAAAGCTTTAAAAAGCCAACTGAAATCGATCAAAAAGCAATGACCCAACTGAAAGAAGGATTAAGTGCTTTGCACGAAAAAGCTGAGGTTGACGCGATTCAAGCGCTTGTCTTTGAAGTTGGTAAGCAATATCCTTATGATAGTTTGCGCGACTGGTTTAAAAGCTTGTATGAAGTACTATTAGGCCAAGTTGAAGGTCCACGTATGGGGTCATTCATAGCGTTATATGGTGTAAAAAATATGATTGCTTTAATGGAACAAAAGGGCTTATAAAAATACAGCTGCCTGTTAGACTTTCAGATAACTTATAAATATTAACCAAATGTAAAGACTTGTCATGTTTAAATGAACTATGCGCTATAAATATGAACAAGTAATAACAAGGGGTTTCTATGAAATATGCTATAGATAGCACACCAGAAAAAGTTCATATTACAATCAAAGGGCGTCTTACTTATACGGATTATAATAGCTTTAATTATATTACGCATGCTGTTGGTGAACATGCTAACCAGAAATGTATCATTGATTTATCAGAACTCGATTTTATAGATTCTGCAGGCATGGGCATGTTGTTGCTGGCACGTGATAAGGCATCAAAACAAAAGGCGCACATCACGATAAAAAGCCCACAAGGGCAAGTGAAAAAAATGCTGGAACTAGGTAAGTTTGATACTTTATTTCTGATAGAACACTAGTTATTATATATGGCCTATCAGCAAACAAAGCCAGAGGATGCCTCTGTTTTAATTGTATGTAATCATCTGGTTGATAGTTGCCAACTACTTAAAGTACTCAGTAGCTTATCCTTTAGCAATATTACATGCACTGAATATCATAGTGATTTAATTAGTGAGATTCATGATCTGAAGCCAGATCTTGTGATCCTTCATGAAGTTGAATTTGGTAAAGATAATACAGTGGTGCTAACTGCAATACGTCAGCACTTTTCAGAGGAAGAATTGGCAATTCTTGTGCATAGTGCAAATTGTTCATCACGACAAGAAGTATGGGATAATAAAATTTGCGATTATGTTCGACCTTCCGTGAACCCGCATGAATTAAAATCTAGGCTTATATTTCATATTCACAATAGACAACAATTAAAGCGTTTAAAAAGTTTTGAATGTATGATGAAAGATGATATACGTAGCGCTTTAAGTTTACAGTACTCTTTAATGCCACAAAAAAAAGTTCTGAGCGAGATTCAGAAAAAATATAAAGTAGAAGTTAGTTACTTATTTAAGCCATGCCAATACTTAAGTGGTGATTTATGGGGTATCTTGCCCTTAGATGAATATCGTTTTGGCGTATGGGTTTGTGATTTTGTCAGCAAAGGGTTGCATGCAGCGCTTAGCACATTTCGTATCCATACATTAATAAAAGATCAGGAAAAGACACAATTTAAACCAAGTTTGTTATTGCAAACCTTAAATAACAAACTGAAAAAATTGCTGGAAGTTGGAAATTTTGCAACATTTTTATATGGTGTTATTGATATGCGCGACAGCACATTCACTTACGCTGCAGCCGGCAGTACATCGCCTATCTTTTATAATAAAAAAACAAAAACGATTATATTAGGTGATAGTTCCGGTCTGCCCTTGGGGATTGAGAGCGATGTCCAATACGAAGAAAGATCCGTTCAATTTGATAAAAACACATCTTTATTGCTTTATAGTGATTTGCTTTGGGAATGTTTGGATGACCTGGGGTTTAGTTTTGATGACGATGATATTAATCATTTTTTTAAGGCTTTGGATGGTGCACCTGTTATTCCCTATGTTGACCAAAAACTAGATGAGAAAAATGAAAATCTTGCGTTAAGTGACGATTTAACACTGATTGAGATAGTATTTTAAAGTACATCCTATGAAGATGCTTTTTACTTGATGTATATAAAGACCTTTGCATAACAACTGGTTGCGGGTTATGGTATTAGGTTTTTGTAATTTTGATGTTGATGATTCCGGGATTTAATTTTTTTCATCATGAATATGATTCAATCTGAGGACACACCATCATTTTCCGAATTTTAGGTGCACTTCCCCTATAACTGTATATATTTTGGTTGTTTTTAGTCGCTTATTTTCCGGAAAAATGCCACAAATTAATCATGGTATAAGCGATCAGTTTTAATCCGAAATGATAAAGACTAATGTGCTCAAATCTTATGAGACGTCTTTTAAATTTGTCTTCCCACGCAAAAACGCGTTCCATGGTTCTAAAGCGTTCATCATAAATTTCACCATCAAATAAACGCTTTGCTCCGCGCTTAGATTTCTTCCTATTTCGTACATTTTCCTTAACGTTTGGCACCATACCTGCATTAAAAATAAGTTTTCTATTCACCTTGCTATCGTAGGCTGTATCTAAACTCATAACACAATTTGAAACTGTTGACCCAATTCGCTTCATAACACTTTTCAGAAAGGACAAAGCACTTGAAAATAGAGGTGATTCATGACGATTTCCAGCTGCACGCACCATAGGTGATAATACATTGCAGTGGCGATCACAAAAAGCCACAATCTTTTCACCTTTCATATGTTTGTGACCACTGAATCCGATACAATCACCTCCCTTTTTGGCTAATGTTGTGGTATAGCTTAAAGCATATAAAATGAGATATTAAGTAAATTTACTAAACAGGTCATCTATTGAGCATCGTTCTTTTCTGCGTATAGATTTTGTCTGTGCCCATTTTTTCTCAATTGTATTGAAATCTGGAGAATAGGGTGGCAAATATTCAAGAATATGTCCTGCCTCCATAATCTTTTCTTGCATAGCTAATCCTTTATGAACCGAAGGTCAGCGAAGCTAA
>CAZTIE010000123.1:313-4425 GCA_964613645.1 uncultured Verrucomicrobiales bacterium | reverse complement strand
TTTTTTATCATTTTATAATTTTTCATAATACTGGCTCCCACCGACTATTTTGCCAAAACAAGGATTTGAGGATGATTTAAAGGATACATACCGTTCGGTAATACACATATGTTATTTGGTAGCTTACGAACAGCTGAACCTAATAAAATTGGATTATTGGATTGTGGATCTTTTTGCGCACAAACACCAGTCACAGGGTTTGCATGATCGATTGTTGGAAGTCCTTTTGTGCCAGTCTCCCATTTATCTGGAGAAGCATTCAAATCACCACGCCATTCAAATGGCGCATTAGATACGGGAATTTTAAAAGTACTAACAGGTGTCATTTGACCCGTATTTGGATCAAGTGTAATACACTGCGCAGGTTGACCATTTTCAGCGAGCTTTACAAAACCAGTTCTAGGCACGCTATTTACGGCCCCAAAACAAGCAACACGCTGCCCATCATTTAAAACAAAGGCTGATGAATCATCTAATGCTTTTTGTGCTTGTTCTAAAGATGCGTGAGCAACCACGCCTTTTACAGTTGCTGGTGGTAGCACATCTTCAGGTGCTGTACTAACAGCTGGTTGAATAGCACCGGGCATTGCCCCGGGGATTCCAACAACTTGCGCGTTTTGCGCTGCCGGGGGTTGCATAGCGCCGGCCATTACCCCGGGCATATTTGGTAAAGACACTGCCACTCCTGGTTGAACAGGTTGTGGGGGTATAACTCCAGCTTCAGTTTGTGTCACGATTCCATAAAAAAGAACAGTCGCTACTATATAATATCTTTTCATACTTCAACCCTTTACGCAATTGCGTTAATAGTTTTCTCTTAATTTCATGCTATCAAGAGAAAGTTAACACTTAGTTAAAATTGAAATAATATATTTTAAAATATAGTTTTTTGTTGAAAATGGGGGATTACAAAGCAGTTTTTCACAATTTTACAAGTGATAGCTATATCTGTGCATGCTGTATCAATTGTTTAAAAATTTGTTCGTCATATTGTGAACACAAAAATTCAGGGTGCCATTGAACACCCATACAAAAAGGGTGATTTTGATCTTCAATCCCTTCAATAAGGTTATCATTTGTTGATATCGCATTTATAACTAGGCTACCAGCATCTTTAACACCCTGCTTATGTACCGAGTTCACAGCAACAGAACCATCAGGTTTTCCTATTAAAGACCATAGTTTTGTATCTGGTTGATAATCAACTGTATGATCAGGATTGTCAAATGGTGGATTTTGATCGTGTTCATCAAAACAATTTTCCTCACTTAAACACTGATACAATTTACCACCATATAGCACCGCTAAAAGCTGCATACCACCACAGATACCAAGAAGCGGTTTTTTATTATTTATAAATTTTTTTGTAATAGCTTTTTCAAAGGTAGACCTTATTATGTTAGGCCTAAAATTTTTATGTGGTTGTTCGCCGTAATATTCGGGTGGCACATCTAACCCACCACCAGATATAACAAGACCATCTAACATATCTGCATAGTCATCAACAATTTCTACGTGATGCGACAACAAAAAAGGGATGCCTCCAAATTTAACAACAGCATTTATAATATGGCTGCGCATTGCATACCAATAATAAGCAGAGTAATCCCCCCCCCTATTATTCAGTTCAGGATTAAAACTGTCAATAGTAATACCTATTTTTGGCTTCATGGCAAACATCCCTAATTGTTTTGCGTAATAAATGTTTGATACAAGGCAACTGAAGTTGCTGTTGAAACATTTAAGGTTGAAAAATTTGCCGTTGGTAATTTTAAATGAAAATCACATTTTTCTTCTGTTAAGCGGCGCAGACCATCACCTTCACTGCCCATAATAATAGCAATTTTTCCCTTAAGATCTGCTGTGTGAAGGTATTCTTTCGCCTCCTCAGAAAAACCAACAGTCCAAAAGCCCATATCTTGTAAATCTTTCATACTTTGACTTAAATTTCCAACATGAATACGGGGCACAATTTCTAAAGCACCACTAGATGTTTTTGCAAGGGCTGCCGTTTCTTTTGGCGAGTGACGTTCTTGTTCAACAAGTGCCTTCACACCAAAAGCTGCACATGAACGCAAAATTGCCCCCACATTGTGCGGGTCCGTTACTTGATCTAACACCACAACAATTTGATTTTCTTCCTTCATATTTTTTAAATACGAGATATCTTCATACCCTAAAGGGCTAACTTGAACGGCTATTCCTTGATGCACAGCATCGCGTCCCACCAAGTTATCCAAATCCTTTTTACCCATAATATCAATACGTGCATTTTTGTTTACAAGATTCGCTACTGTATCACGCTCATTTTTCTGCGCAACGACAATTCTGTGAATTTGCCTGTTCTTATTCTTAAGCGCTGCATAACACGCATGTTTTCCGTAAAGCCAAATCATTTAAACCACTTGAAGTAAAAGTTAATAAAAAAGGGAGCCCTTAAGCCCCCTCATATAATACGCTAAATTATAACGTTATGTTAAGCAGATTTTGCTTCCGCTTCACGTTTAGCAGTAGCTGCTGCAACACGACCTGACAATGCTTTAACCGCATATACCCAAGCGATAATTACGATAAAAAAGGTACCAAAAGCTATTGGGGCAATTGCAACAACGTCTTTTGTAACAAATGCCATTAATAACCAACTCTGAACCATAGCACCACCGGCCTTACCAGCACGTCCGCCGATAACATCAACAGCTGCCTTACCTTTTGTTTTTTCTTCATCAGATAAGGGGATATAAGCCATTTCTTTTGTAGGGTCAAATAAAGTATACTTAATTGGCTTTGCAATCACTAAAACAACAAATCCTAACATTGTTGCAGCGGTATAAGCATTCGTTGATAAAAATTGAAGAATTGGCTCCATAAGACCTTGCGCCATAATAAAAGCAAAAAGTCCACCACCGCCCGCTAGGATCACAAGTGGTGTAATGACTGCAGCAAAATTCCAACTCATTTTACGAAGAATTTTATTACCAACAAAAAGACCAAATAAAATAGCAAACAATCCTTGAGCCATAGAATAATAACCCATAAGTGCATTATATGCACCCGGATCTCCAGCTGCGTATAATTTTAATTGATGTTTCCACTGAACTTCTACCAAGTTAATCGTCACACCATAAGCCATAATTAATGTCGCAATCAGCAAAAGTTCTTTAGATTGCAAAATCATTTTGAAACTTTCAACAAGACCAGGCTTTTCTTTTTTCTTTTTAGGTGCTTTTATTTCTTCAGGATCATAATAAAGTTTATCGTTTAGCACATTTGTGTGCATCCATCTGTATGTATAAACAGCCAATGCGCCCATAATAATCACAGCGCCCATAAGTAATTTTAAACTGACACCCCATGCATCTACCTCTTCAGGGACGTATTGTTTAATACTATTCGAACAAAAAACAACTGTGGGTCCTGAAAGCAATAACGCTGCATTGCCAACAACCGCAAACAAGCCATAAAAACGTTTGGACTCGCGCATGCGAACAATTTGGTTTGCAAATTGCCAAAAGCATAAAGCAATCATGGCGCTTCCCCAAATTTCCGACATAATGTAAAAAAGGGAATAGACCCAGTAGGCATAAATATCGATAAATCCACTTAATGCTGGTGCTGCTGCGTGCATAGCAGCAACGGATTCAACTGAAGGATGCAGCACATCTAAATTTGGATACATAACAAAACCGAACAAACCAAAAAAAACCAAAAAAGGTATGATGGTTGCATAAAATACTTTTTCTGTACTCAAAATGTTTGTAAGTTTTGCATAAAAAATAACAAATAAAACAGCCATTGGTGTAACACAATAAGATTTTAAAAACGTAATAGCACCTGCCCCGGCAGCATTCACAACCAAAGTATCTTTTGTATCACGTAGAACTGTATAGTTAAACAAAACAGCAAACATAATAAGTGCAAGGGGCGCAAATTTCTTCATTTCATATGAATGAATTGGCCAGAGCGTTGCACGCCATCCAGTAAATTCCGGTGCTTTTACTTCCGCACCAATTTCTTTAGACATTGTCTATCCTCATTTAAAATACCCGAACTTTTCATTAAGTAGGGTGGTTAACAACAAAACAACCACGCACAAATATTTTTGGCGCAGATAG
>CAZTIE010000123.1:0-303 GCA_964613645.1 uncultured Verrucomicrobiales bacterium | reverse complement strand
GATAGTCTCACAGTAAAGATATACTATGTTATTGTCGCCAAAGTCAAGCATGTTAGAAAAAATGGTTTAGGTCAATAATCATAGAAAAAGAAATTTTCTTGAGCTCAGAATTAAGATGAGTTTTTTATAATTAGCCGATTATATCGGATACAGTGCGCCAATAATCACTCATAAGTAATTTCCTGTACAGGAATTATCTCTGGAGAACCATTTAGATATGTTTGTTTTCTGATGGGGCCACCGCGGCTGCCCCACAATGCTGTTGCCACCGACCTCCGCCGCCACGAAGCTACAGTTCCCCTT
>CAZTIE010000122.1:0-4501 GCA_964613645.1 uncultured Verrucomicrobiales bacterium | reverse complement strand
TGGGCAATGCTGATGAGCGTTATCCAGCACGCATTTTTCACACGACCAAGTAAGAGCATTTTTGCAGCACTATAATGCCGTTTAAAGGCTCCAAATGTACGTTCAATAACGTATTTAATGCGGCTAACTGTTTGGTTTATTTCCTGTTCATCATCCGATAAAGGATGATTGCGATAAGCCCGATTATTGACTCTATTATCAATTTTTAGCATGGTTTTAAACCATGAAAATATTGAATGATTAGGAATTTGATCAACAATAGAGAACCCTGAAAATCGCTTAAACAGAAGGCCACGACCCTGCATTTTAGAAAGCATCACATTAAATTGTGCCAAGATTGCAGTAAAAGAGCACGTCATAAGAGCCGCATATTCTTTACAGAATGTATGCTTCATGATAGCAAATGATACGAATCAACAACATTTATTACGTTCATTTAAGAGTTATGCAAAGGTCTCATAAAGGGTAACTATTTTGATCCTAATTTTTGCTCTTGACACCTAATACAGTATCAAAGCCGTTCTCCATACTCCTTAAATTGTCTTTTTTAAAATACGTAAATCAGTCGCGTTAAAAAGATGTTTTCATCTTTATACAAAGCGCCTATACTAAACATGAATTCGATGTTAAACATACTTGGCACCTTGTGTCTGAGAATATTATCTCTGTATTCACGACAGATGTAACTGTCGCCAAAGAACGCATTTAATCTCTCCCCACCGGATGAGATTCTCTAAAGCTTTTATTGCTCTAGTTTTAGGATAGTAAAAAAAAATAGGAAAAACTTAACAAGTCGAACAAGAATGGATTTGTATCATAAGTTTGATCAAAAACACTTAACTATATAGGACTAAACACAATGCCCGATCTATTTTTTATCATGAAAATTGTTCACCTTGTTAGCCTTATTTCATGGATGGCTGGCTTATTTTACCTGCCGCGCCTTCTTGTTTATCATGCAGATAATAAAAATATACCAAATTTGCCGGGTGTTTTTAAAACAATGCAACGTAAGTTATACATGATGATCATGCAACCGGCACAGATCTTAACCTATATAAGTGGCATGTACTTAGCTTATGAAGGCATGTTTTTAACAGATGGGTGGATGCACACTAAAATTTTATTTGTTTTTTTTCTATCTGTCTATCATTTTTACTTGAACTTTATAAGAAAATGTTTTAATAATGATAACATAAGGTATAGTGGTTTGCGTTTAAGGATCATTAACGAAATTCCAACTGCTTTACTCATTATTATAGTCACACTCGTGATATTAAAGCCCTTTTAAAAAATTAACCTTCCTTAAAAAATGAATGTATGCAATTACAAGAACTGAAAAGTAAAAAGCCAGCCGAACTATTCGCTCTCGCTGAAGAGCACGATGTTGAAGATGGTGCCAACCTTCGTAAACAAGATTTAATTACAGCAATTTTGAAAAAGCTTGCCGAAAAAGATATTACAATCTTTGGTGGTGGTGTTATAGAACTTTTACAAGACGGATTTGGTTTTTTACGGTCTCCAGAATCAAATTACTTAGCGTCAGCTGATGATATTTATATATCACCCCTACAAGTAAAACGATTAAGTTTACGTACAGGTGATACAGTTAATGGGCAAGTGCGCGCACCCAAGGAAACTGAGCGTTACTTTTCAATGTCAAAAATTGAAACTATTAATTTTGAAAAAGTTGAAGATATTAAACACCGTGTTCACTTTGACAACTTAACACCTTTATACCCAGATGAGCGCATCAAGTTAGAAATTGAAGATTTAACGCCTGGTTCAAAAAAAGACAATTCGCAACGCGTTATTGATCTTGTGGCTCCACTTGGAAAAGGCCAACGTGCATTAATCGTTGCACCACCAAGAACAGGTAAAACAGTTCTTTTGCAAAACGTGGCACATGCAATATCTGCAAATCATCCAGAGATTATTTTAATTGTTCTTTTGATTGATGAACGTCCAGAAGAAGTAACCGATATGGCACGTTCTGTGAAAGGGGAAGTTGTAAGCTCTACGTTTGACGAACCAGCATCACGCCACGTACAAGTTGCTGAAATGGTCATTGAAAAAGCAAAACGTCTTGTGGAACAAAAACGCGATGTTGTCATTTTATTAGATTCTATTACGCGTTTAGCACGCGCATATAACACAGTTATTCCATCATCTGGAAAAGTTTTAACGGGTGGCGTTGATGCTAATGCTTTGCAAAAACCAAAACGCTTTTTTGGTGCGGCTCGTAACATTGAAGAGGGTGGTTCTTTAACAATTATTGCAACATCCCTTATTGATACAGGTTCACGTATGGATGAAGTTATTTTTGAAGAATTTAAAGGTACAGGAAACTCTGAAATTGTTCTTGATCGAAAAGCTGCTGATAAACGCATCTTCCCAGCAGTTGATATTAATAAATCGGGCACAAGAAAAGAAGAACTGCTTGTCACTGAAAAAGGTGTCTTAACAAAAATGTGGGTACTGCGTCGTATTTTGAACCCAATGGGTACAATTGAAGCCATGGAATTCTTGAGCGATAAATTGAAGTACAGCAAAAATAATGCTGATTTTTTTGAAAGTATGAATAATTAATAGCGGTCGGTGCAATCATTTATGTCCCTTGTTCACATTTTTAGTTATTTGCTTGTTACCTATTTAATTACGGCTATTCCTTTTGGGCTTGTTTTTGCCAAGTTCTTGAAAAAAGATGATTTGCGTACAGCAGGTTCAAAAAATATTGGTGCCACAAATGCCTTACGAACAGGTGGCAAAGTGCTTGGTTCCCTTACTCTTTTAGCTGATTTGTTAAAAGGGTTTTGCTTTGTGTTTCTTGCACCCAAATATATAATGCCCGAAATTGTTGCCATAGTGGCTGTTATTGGGCATATATTTTCTATCTGGATTGGCTTTAAGGGTGGTAAAGGTGTGGCAACCGCTTTGGGCGCACTTCTTGGCGTTTATCCAATTGCGGCTTTATGTAGCTTAGTTATCTGGGGCGCCGCTATTAAGCTTACAAAAATCTCTTCACTATCAGCGTTGCTGGCCTTTTTAACTCTTCCATTATTTGGTTATCTGTTTTATAACCATTTTACGTTTTTCTTAGTCATGTCTGTGGTTATATTTTTCACCCATATTCCCAATATTAAACGCCTTATTACTGGCATTGAGAAACCAATTTCAAAAACGGAGTCATCATGATTAATTTAGCAAATAAAACGGCCCTTGTGACGGGTGCCTCTGGCGGTATTGGACAAGCCATTGCCCTTAAATTGACAAGCCTTGGTGCACGTGTGATTATTTCAGGAACCCGTGAGCAGGTGCTGAATGATCTAAAAGCTAAAATCCAAGAAACCACATCCACTGCAGAAGTTGCTGTACTTACTTGCAACCTATCTGACGCTGACTCTGTGAATACATTGTTTGATAAAGCCGAGGCATATTTTGGATCTGTGCATATTCTTGTAAATAATGCTGGTATCACGCAAGATACGCTTCTTATGCGCATGAAAGATGATGCATGGGATGATGTGATTAATGTTAATCTAACGTCTTGTTTTCGTTTGTGTCGTGCAGCTATTAAAAAAATGATGCGCGCGCGATATGGCCGCATTATTAATATTTCATCAGTCGTTGGTACAACAGGAAACCCTGGGCAAACAAACTATTGTGCGTCAAAAGCCGGTATGGTGGGCTTTTCTAAAGCGCTAGCGCTGGAGGTTGCATCACGTGGCATTACAGTAAACAATGTAGCGCCAGGCTTTATTGAAACAGATATGACAAGCGGCCTGCCGGAGGCTGTAAAAGAAAAAATATTATCTTCTATCCCACAAAATAAAATGGGTTCAGCTGAAGATATAGCAAATTCTGTGGCGTTCCTAGCATCTGACAATGCGCAATATATAACAGGGCAAACGCTGCATGTTAATGGTGGCCTAGCAATGATATAAGCACTATACTATACAGTCCATATTTTCCTTGATGCACTTTGGCCAGCATAAAACTACTTATCCATTTAATAGTTATGCCAGGTTTTGTTCGGCAGTGTCTTAAAAGTTGAGAACTTTTAATTATTTTGTTAGCATACTTTAAAAACAATCACTGTTTCAAATGCCGTATAAGCCAAAACTTAACTCACCATCTTCTAAGTCACGTCCCAAGCCAAAATATCAACTACTACCGGCTTTAGCCGGTAGTAGTTGATAGGTCACTTTTAAGCGTTTTAACGCATGAAATATACCGCCACTGCTAACCCCTAAACGCTTTGCGCGTTCAAACTGATAGGCATCCGGGTATGTTTCAATATCCTGTTTGAGAGCTTCCATATCTATTTTCGTTGCTGGTTGTGTTGGGTTCAAGCTTTTTAGCCCAAGCTGAAAAAGCGTTATCATAGATATGTCAAATAATTGAGATGTTTCTAAAAATGTTAAGTGCCTATCAGATTTTATCTTAAATATAGTCATTCCAAAAATAAACAACCTGTTATATAATGAAATAAAAAAGAGTT
>CAZTIE010000121.1:0-4548 GCA_964613645.1 uncultured Verrucomicrobiales bacterium | reverse complement strand
ACAACTTGAATAATATTTATGTTGATCGTACAGGACAAGACTTAAAAACAATTGAAGCAGCAGTAGAGCGCGATAATTTTATGTCAGCAAAAGAAGCGTTAAAATTTGGGCTTGTTGATAAAGTTGTTGAGCACAGATTAGCAATTAAAGCATAATATTGATGACCACTATTAAATACACGCCAAATTTTGACTTGGAAAATCAGTATGATAGTGGCTTTATTGCTGGTATAGATGAAGTGGGTTGTGGTCCGTGGGCAGGACCTTTAACAGCTACAGCATGCATTTTAGATCAAGCTAAAATTACAAACAGCTTGTTAGACCTCATTCATGATTCTAAAACATTATCTTCTAAAAAACGTGAAGCTATTTATGAAGCACTTATTCAAGACGAGGGTGTCATTCACGCGACACATGTCATGGACATTTCTGAATTCAATTCATTGGGGTTAGCAAAAGCTTTACCCCTTACTATTCAACGTGCTGTCACAGGCTTAAAAATTAAACCGACGCATGTTTTAATGGATGGTATACGTGATCCTAAAATTGGCATACCGACTGCCCTTATTGTAAAGGGTGATCAAAAATCATATAGTATCGCAGCCGCATCAATTATTGCAAAGGTGACACGCGATCGTTTAATGCAGGAACTCAGTCAACAGTATCCACACTATGATTGGGCCACAAATTCTGGTTATGGAACTAAATCTCACCGTGAAGCGTTAGTTAAATATGGCGTGACACCGCATCACCGCACATGCTATAAACCTATACAAAAATTATTATTGAATGCCTAAACTTATTACATCTACAAAAATTTTACAGGATCAAATTCTAGAAATTTTAGCTGATAACCCTACTTATGTATCTGTTGATACCGAATTCGTACGACAATCAAGTTATTACCCCAAAGTTGGCCTGATCCAGTTAGGGCATAGGAAGGGTACATTGGTTATTGATGCGCTTGTCTGTGATTTAGATGCGTTAAAACCCTTGCTCTTTAATAATACTATCGTTAAGGTTTTTCATTCAGCGCGACAAGATTTAGAAATCTTTTATAAAATGTATGGTGAAGTCCCTTATCCCTTGTCAGATCTGCAAATTAGTGCAGGATTTTTAGGGTTTGGACAGCAAGTCAGCTTAGAATCTTTGGCAGAAAAGTATCTGCATGTACAGTTAAAGAAAATTCACCGTTATGGAGATTGGTTAAAACGTCCATTGGGGCAAAGTCTTATCAACTATGCCTATGAAGATGCTGTTACAATCTATAACCTATACCCTATTGTGCAGAAAAATTTAAAGGATATAGGTCGCTTAGACTGGACGCACAATCTTTTGCAAGAGTTGCAAAAATGGCCGATTACACTGAAATCTTCAGAAAATACTTTAAAAAAATGTCGCCATGCTTTAACAGACGAGCATCATATAAAACTGTTTTACATACTTGCTCTATGGCGTGAAGAGCAAGCTGTTTTTTTTGACAAACCACGCGCACACATTATAAATGACCATACTATGTGCCTCTTAATTAAATCATGCCCGCTCGTAAAATCAGATTATAAATCAATTTTAGCGCATCATGACCCTAACTCACATGCCTTACGTCATCAAGACTTGCGAAAAAACTTATTTTTATACCTATCAGATATATTTGATGGAAAAATTTCAGTAAATATAGATTTGGATTTTTTGCAGAATAGGCAAAGAGTAGATAAATCTTTAAAGGATGCCGTAAATCAAGCAGCGCAAAACTTAGATATGCCTGTTAGTTTTTTGCTGAGTCAAGCTGAACTGTTAGCTTTATCCCAAAATATGCAAGAACTTGTTAATTTACCACAATGGAAACAAAATGCCTTAAGTAATCTGCTTTGACCTTCCATCATTTAAAATCATTCCAAAACGAAATAGTACCATCTAATAGTTTCGGCTCTATGATATTTCCTGGAGTAACTTATTCAAAGCGTTCGTATCCCATTAAAGCAAGTATTAATCTCTAAAAAAAAGTTGTTACTTTTTCTATACCATAACATCGTCTTTTAAAAAGTTTGATCTTCTACTGGTTGCTAGTTAGAAAAATACCTGTAACCCTTACTGAGAGTGTATTACAGGTGTAAATTCAAAAAATTTATAATACAAAAAAATACAAATGTTTTGCTGAAGAAAACCACAAAATCTAGACTGAGTTTGATTTCAAGATAGTTAGGATGAAAATAAATTGATTATATTTATCTAGATAGCTGCTTAAAACTGTTTCTCATCAATAATATAACCCGCAACCAGTTGTTGGTTAATGGCTTAAATAATAAAATCAAAGTATTAAAAAGGAGATGCTATGGTCTGTACAAAGCGACATCAATTTTTCAACGCTGATTCCTTGACTTAAAAGGATACCAAGCCTTTGCCTAATTCTCGCACAGCAAATCCGATAGAGCCGGTGTTAACTCTTATCCCACCTAATACATATAGTCAGAAACCTGATTCTGAATAAGTGCTACTGCCTCATCATCAACTGTTTCATAGTTATATAATGTTAGACAGTGCTCCACAAATTTTTTTCGATTCTTAGCAGGAATACCATGCACGATCTTTATAAGAGTTGCCATATTGTTTCTATCCATTCCATCAGTAAGCAGCAGTTTAACATACCCAATAATTTCTGACCGCTCGCTCTTCGGAAGTTTAGCTACTGTTTGTGAAATAAATTTTCTACCCTCTGCCGGCATTCCACTATTGTCGTATAATATTATTGCGGGACTGGATTGTTCATTTTCTGCGAAGAAAGCTTCCTGAGCATGGTTTTCGGTCCAAACACGTGAACCTTCTGCTTGATATTTCTCAAAGACAATCTTCACGAGACGTATTATTTCGTCTTCATATACTTCGGAATTATACAATGTTATACAGAACTTAACAAATTCTTGCCTATCTTTTTGTTGAACATTACGCACAATTTTTAAAAGATATATGATATGATAACCATCCATTGTCTTAGTCATTAATTGTTTAACAAGTGTAGCAACTTCTTCCTGCCAATTTTCCGGAATATCAGCTAGAGTTATGGCCACGAGCCTTTTATTATATTCACTAAGTTCATGATTTTCTAATAGCATTTCTGCAATTTTCATCGTTTTGATATTGTTAGTATCTATTGGAAATTCACATGCTGAAATCTGACTAGGTTTTGTACTCGCTGGATGGTGCAGTAAAGTCATCCTGGAGCAGAGTGCTTTTCTGTTTTCCCTGTTAAACATGCTTAAATAGCCATCTAAAAAGGCGATATAGCTTGGTTGATCTTTTGCAAACAATTTTGTTGAACCTGTATTTTGAAGTTCACTTTCATACATGTGCTTCAAAGTCATCACATTAGCCCAATTGGAGCAGCGAAGATCAGATTTTCCTCCACATTTGTTGCTCCAAAGCGGGTTAATAATGCTTTTCCCCATAAAATCCAGATCAATCAGAGTGATGATACACTCAGTTTTTCCTGTGTCTGGATTCGTTTTCTTTTTAATAAAAATATTACCGCCGTGAAAATCAAGATGGAGTTTTGGAACAAAATACCCATCATCAATAGTTTTGTTGAAGTCAAGTGAAGGATCTTCACTTTCTATTTTATAGCGTTTCTGTACCATGCCAAGCGCTATTCCTGCAAGATGCATATACTCATTGTTGTCATAATGAAAAGATAGCGGCTCTCCTTGGGCCGCATGAAGGACCTCATAATATTTTGTGTCATCTCCTTCTTCCACTTTAATAAGGGCCTCATGGAGTGAAAAACCTACGGTCACATTAACGCCTGCTTCTTTATCTACGTGTGTGAGCTTGGGGACGTATTTATCCCAATCATATATCGCCTGCAATGGCTTGAATTCTCCAGAATTTCCTACTTCTTTAATAATGAAAACGTTATCCCCGTTATGTTTATTGACAAGGTATATGCCCTTTTTAAACGCACCACCAGCACCTAACTTTTCCTCACTCAGTTTTTCATAACTAAATTCTTCATACCCCGTGTACTCTATTAACTCAAAAATCATATCGAAATACTCTTTGTCAGATAGTGTTTCAGGTGAATGCAAAGGGTTTTCCTTTGTTACTTTTTGAGCCAATTTTGGATGTTTACTAAGATATTTTTCAATTTTTGTGGCGGTAATTTCGTGAACTTTTGCATCACCTCCATTTTGAATAGCTTTCGTTTTAGCCAATTTTCTTAACTTTTCTTTGATGGCAGGACGTACAGACTGTATATCTGTCGTATGCGTCTTCGCATCTTGAAAGTCTCCTTTATCTTGAAAAGATGTAGCAGGTTTAACTGTAATAGCACTCAGACAACTACCTGTAAGAAGTAGATATGCCGTTGATATAATTTTTTTATTGAACATAAATTCGATCACAAAAATAGAGTTAACATAATTTTATGCTACAGCAATATAGTTAATAAATAGTTAACTGTATGGTTCTGACGCAGTGTGCCATCATCCAACAGTAGAAGCGGCATCGTCAAGTTAACTTTTTAAGGCGTGTCTATGGTCCTTTTTCCTGTTTTTAG